>NZ_JBMGQR010000016.1:0-66996 GCF_049059935.1 Solicola agrisoli
GTGCCCTGCACCTCACCGGCGGCACGCTCGGCGATGTGCGTGACGGCCTTGGACTTCACGTCCAGGGTCCCGCGCTCGCCGGCCGGACGGTCAGCACCACCGTGCGCGTCCGACAGGGCGAACGGCTCGGTGGCGGTGTCAGCCACGACGGCCCCGCACGATCTCGGTGACGTCGAGCTCACCGTCGATCTGCCCACCGACGAGGTAGCCCGCAGCGCCGAGGACCAACGCCAGCAGGAAGCCGCCGAACCCCCCGACGGCGATGGCGATGGCGAACAGCAGTCCGGCGATGAGGCCGACGGTCGAGGTGGTCATGGTGTCTCCTGAACAAGGGGTACGTGGAGGTGGAGCTGAACAGGCGCCCGGACGGCCGCGGGTGCGACCGTCCGGGCGGGTGCGGTCACGCAGGACGTGCGACGTCCTCGACCGTGACGTGCACGGGCCCGTCGACGTGGGCGCGGACCGAGGTGCGCACGGCGTCGGCGGTCTCGCGGACCGACGACCCCCACGCGACGACGACGTGGATGTCGGCGCCGTCGTCGTGCAGGCGCACGCCGTTGACGCGGCGCCCCGGCAGGTAGGTCGCGACCTCACCGAGGACGCCGCCGTGCAGGTCGGCCACGCCGGGCGTGGCGAGCACCGCCTGCGCGACCACGTCGGCGGGATCCGTCGGCTCGGGCGCGGCGTCCTCCTCGACGGGCGGGACCTCGGGGGTCAGCGCCACCGGCTCGTCGGCCGGCGCGGTGACGATGAGGTCGGGCACGACGGGGTCGTCAGCCGTGGGGTCGGGCACGACGTCGGCCTGGTCGCCACCAGGGCGACCGGGGGTGTCACTCGACACGGCTCTTGTCGTCCGCGTCGGTGTCGTCGTCGGAGCCGTCGTCGAGGTGGACGTCGCTCACGGAGATGTTGACCTCGGTGACCTCGAGGCCGGTCATGCGCTCGACCGCGGAGATCACGTTGCGACGCACGCCGGCGGACAGGTCGGCGATCGAGACGCCGTACTCGGCGACCAGCTGGAGGTCGACTGCGGCCTGACGCTCGCCGACCTCGACCGAGACACCCTGGGAGTGGTTGGTGCTCGACCCGGGGATGCGCTCGCGGATCGCGCCGACGGCGCGCGCGGCGCCGCCACCGACGGCGTGCACGCCCGAGACCTCGCGCGTGGCGATGCCGGCGATCTTCGACACGACGGTGTCGGCGATCGTGGTGCGCCCCTGCTCGGTGACCAGCGGGCCGCCGGACTTCTTCGCGACCTCGGTGGACTTCTCGGTGCTGCTGGCGCTCATGGTGCGAACCCTTCTGTCTGGCGTGTTTGGTATCTCTTAGTCGGACGCAGACGCGCGACCCTCACACCGATCTCGTGTGACCTGCACCACACCCCATGGTCCGTCCCCCAGCGGCAGCCTGCGGACGTCTTGGGGAGACGTTGCGCGAACGTGTAGTCGCACCTTCAAATGGCGGCTGCCGCGTCGACGGGCGACGATGTCGAGCGTGCTCACAACCCAGGCGGCGCACCCGCCGGACCCGATCCCGGGGAGCGAGACGCCCGACCTCGGTCCACTGAGCACCCTCGACCCCGATGCCGAGACCGACCTCGACCCTCCCCTGGACCTCGCCGCCACGAGCGACCCCTGTGCCCCGGAGGACCTCCGCTCGGCGAGCGTCGGCGTCGACGAACCGGCCGTCGACCTGTCCGAGGCCACCGACGAGGCGCTCGTCCGGGCGGCGCGACTGTGCGACGACGTCGCGTTCTCGGTCCTGGTCGACCGCCACGGTCCCGCCCTGCTGCAGTTCGCGCGTCGGATGATGGACGACGAGCACGAGGCCGTCGACGCCGTGCAGGAGACGTTCATCTCCGCCTGGCGGGGGCTACCCGGCTACCGTGGGAAGTCGGCCTTCCGGACCTGGCTCTACCGCCTGCTGCACCGGCGGGTGGTCGACCTCCACCGCGTCCGGCGCGCCGTGCCGATCGACGACGAGCTGCTGGACGCGTTCCACCGGCCGTCCACCGACGACCCGCTGCAGCACCTGCTCGGCGCCGAGCTGATGGCCGCGCTCGACGTGGCCCTGCGCGAGCTGCCCTGGAACCAGCGGGCGGCCTGGCTGCTGGCCGAGGTGCACGGCATGACCTACGACGAGATCGCGACCGCGCTGGCCATCACCCCCGGCGCCGTCCGCGGACACCTGCATCGCGGCAGACGGACCCTGGCGACGAGGATGGAGAGATGGCGATGAACCCGCGCGACCCCGCAGAGCGGGCCGCCGAGATCCTCCGCAGCCAGCCCGTCGAGGGGTGGTCGGAGATCTCGGCCGCCATCATGGGACAGGTCAGGCGCACGGTCATGCCGTCCGACCCGGTCGTCGTGCACGGCCGCGACGGCCGGCTCGCCCAGGACCAGCACGGCTCCCGGTCGTACGTGTCCGCGCGCGTCCTCGTGGGCGCGTTGCGGACGCGGCTCACCGGCGCGGCCTTCTCGCCCAGCGCCATCCGCATCACCACCGGCGACGACGACCGCTGCACCGAGGTCACCGTCGAGATCGTCTGCTCGTGGGACACCGACTTCCAGCTCGCCGGCCGACAGGCCCGCGACGTCGTCGTGTCGACGCTCGTCGACATGATCGGCGACGACCCGGACTTCGACGCCGACGCGTCGGTCCACGTGCACGTCGGCGACGTCACCGAGGGCGACACGCGCACGACCTGAGCGCCCGGCGACCTCAGGAGACGGCGGTCAGCTCGCGCTTGGCATAGGTGCCGACCTCACGGGTGCCCTTGGTGTCGGTGAAGGCACCGACGGGGCCGCCCATGAGGGGGATCTTGCGGGCCAGCAGCGTCGTGGTGCGCCCGCCGGTCAGCTGGGCCACGAGCTCGCCCGCGACGACCTTGGCCACCGCGGTGTCGGACCCGACGGCGGCCGTCCCGGTGGCGATCTCCCTCGGCGTGCCGGGAAGCCGCTTCTTGGCGACCAGCTTCTTCACCGAGTCCGGTCCGAGCAGGCTCGCCATCACTGCGTCGCGCACGCGCGGCTCGCGGACGTCGTACCCGCGCAGGTGCGCGATGCCCGCCACCAGGTGGCACTGCAGCACGGCGAGCGCCGACACGTTGGCCGGGACCGTGAACGCCATCGTCGCGACGCCGCCGAGGTTGGTGAGGAACCCCTGGGCGCCGGCCAGCCGGGCGTGGCTCGACACCAGCGCGGCGATGGCCTTCTCGACGTCGCCGTCGTGCTCCTCGAGCTGCGCGGCCGCGGACTCGCGGACCGGGTCGATCGGGCCGACGCCGTCGATCGCCTTGTCGAACGCCGACTTGACCCAGCCCGCCGTGATGCCCGGGGCCGCCTTCTCGCCGATCTTGCGACCCACCGTCTGCCTGATGCCCATCACACGCTCCTTCGAGGACGCGCCGAGATGACGCCGGGCCCCAACCTAGGGCGAGCGGGCCCCGCGCGCCCGTCGATCGTCGCGGCGTCCGGTCGTCGTGGCGCGGCTCGTTCGGCGGGGCGGGCCGTCCCGGGGCAGGGTGGACCCAGTCCGCGGGAGTCGCCACCGCACGGACCCCCACCCGAGGTGCAGCCACCGTCGTCCCGGACCCCGACGCGTGCGCGACGTGGTGCCCGACGGGAGAGCCGTGCCAGAACAGGCGCGCACCAGACCACCACTGCTGGGCATCGGCGCGGTGTCGGTGCTCCTGTCGGTGCCGCCGACGACGCTGCGCACCTGGGGCCGCCGCTACGGGCTGTCGCCCACGGGCCGCACCGCCGGCGGCCACCGCAGGTTCAGCGACGAGGACGTGCTCCGGCTGAGGCTGATGGCCCACCTCCTGCACCAGGGGGTCGGTGCAGGCTCGGCGGCGAGCGCCGCCCGCGACACCGCGCCGGACGCCCTGGCGACGCGGTCGTGGTTGGGCGACGAGCCGCCCGAGCCCGTCGCGCTGGGGCCGGTGGACCCGGCCCAGGTGATCACCGCGCTCGTCTCGGCCGCGCGCGAGCTCGACCAGCAGGCGGTGGGCGTCCTCGCCGGGCTGAGCATCGACCGGACGGGCATCGCCCTGGCCTGGGACGAGGTGCTCGCCCCCTTCCTCGCCCGCCTCGCGGTCACGAGCCTGAAGGGGGACGACGCCGTCGGCCGGGTGGTGGAGAGCCTCGCGGTCGACCGGGTGGCCGAGACCCTCACCTCCGCGTCCCGGCTGGTGCACGCCGGACCTCTCGTGCTGATGGCCGGGCTCGGGGACGTCAGCCACTCGCTGCCGCTGCTGGCGGTGGAGTCGGCCCTGGAGGACGACCACACCCCCACGGTGAACCTCGGGCGCATGACGCCGACGTCGACCGTGCTGCAGGCGATCACACGGCTCTCCCCCGCCGTCGTCTACCTCTGGGACGAGCACCGGTCGCCGCTCGACCACGACGCCTGGCGGCTCCCGGCCGCCCGTCCGGCGCCGCCGGTCGTGGTGCTCGGCGGCCCCGGCCTGCTCGGCGTGGGGCTGCTTCCTCCGGTCGCGCTGCCCAGCAGCGTCGTCGACGCGCTGGACCAGATCCGTGCGGCGCTCCCTCCGGACTAGGGCGGCAGGGTCCGGGCCGGCGCACCTCGTCCGGCGCCCCGTCCGTCGCGCTCCTACCATCGAGACAGCACCCGATGCCCCCGTCCCGGCCCCGACGGAGCGTCACCCACCTGTGTTCGAGGGGCCCATGGACATCGCCGAACCCGCCGACGCACCGCCCGTCGCCACGACCCGGTCGCGACGACCCCAGAGCCTCTACACCGAGCTCGCCGCGACCATCCGCGAGAGCGGTCTGCTCCGACGTCGTCGCGGGTGGTACTGGACGCAGATCGTGCTGTGCTCGGCCGCTCTGGCGGCGATCGCGGCCGGCGTCGTCGTGCTCGACGACTCCTGGTGGCAGCTCGCGCTCGCCGCCGTCCTCGGGCTGGTGACGACGCAGTTCGGGTTCCTCGGCCACGACGCCGCCCACCGCCAGGTGTTCGCCTCCGCGACCGGCAACGACTGGGCGGCGCGGCTGCTGGCGGGGCTGGGGGCAGGCCTGTCGTTCGGCTGGTGGCGCAGCAAGCACAACCGTCACCACGCAGCCCCGAACCAGGTGGACCGCGACCCCGACATCGCCCCGGGCACGTTCGCCTTCACCCCCGAGATCGCGGCGTCCCGCACCGGCCCGGCCGCGGCCTTCACCCGCCGTCAGGGCTGGCTGTTCGTCCCCCTGCTCACGCTGGAGGGACTGAACCTCCACGCCGCGAGCATCATCACGCTCCTGCGCCGCGACGACGTCCCCTACCGCCGGCTCGAGCTGGCCATGGTGGTGCTGCGGCTCGGCGGGTACGTCGCGCTGCTGCTGGTCGTCCTGCCGCCGGGGATGGCGGCCGCGTTCTTCGGGGTGCAGATGGCGGTCTTCGGCGTCGGGCTCGGGGCGTCCTTCGCCCCCAACCACAAGGGCATGCCCATCGTCCCGGCCGGCGCGACCGTGGACTTCCTGCGGCGTCAGGTGCTGATGTCGCGCAACGTGCACGGCGGCGCGCTCACCGACGTGATGATGGGCGGGCTGAACTACCAGATCGAGCACCACCTGTTCCCGAGCATGCCGCGACCCAACCTGCGCCGTGCCCGGCCCCTGATCCGGGAGTACTGCGAGCGGCACCAGGTCGACTACGCCGAGGTCGGGCTCGTCGAGTCGTGGGGCATCGTCGTCCGGTACATGAACACCGTCGGCCTGCGCGACCCCCAGCCGTTCTCGTGCCCGGTGTCGACCACCCTGCGCTGACGCCACGCCCTGACGCGGTCAGTCGGTCGTCGCACCGGCCAGCGCGACGGCCCAGGCGGGAACCAGCACGCCGCCACGCCGGGTCTGCAGGCACGGCATCAGGCCGTCGCGGATCCAGTCGCTCAGGGTCGCGGCGCTCACCTGGAGGACCAGGCAGGCCTCGACCACGGTGAGGTGGCCCTGGGGCAGGCAGAAGGAATCGAGCATCGGGCTCCAGCCGAGATGGAGCGCGACCCGGGTCCGGGGGACGCACGTCTGCGTGCTCCCCAGCCTCGGGTCTGCTCCACGGTCCCGCCGCCCACGGTGCGTAGGTTCGAGGGCGCACCACCGGTCACCAGGGCGAGTGGATCACCTGGTCGACGGCGATCCTCAGGGTCACCCGCACCCGCCCCCCGCCGAAGCCGGGATACGGCCGGCCCAGGTACTTCTGGGACAGCTCGTCGATCTCGGCAGCCGCGCCGTCGGTGGTGCGCTCGACGACGCGCCCCACGACCGAGAAGTACCGCGACGTGTCGTCGGGGTCGGCCACGGCGACCGAGACCCGAGGGTCCGCCTCGACGTTCCGCGTCTTGCGGTAGCCCTCGACGGTGTTGATCACGACGTGCTCGCCGTCGGTCGTCACCCAGGTCTGCGTCAGGTGCGGCGAGCCGTCGGGCTGCACGGTGGCGATGAAGCAGGGGCTCGGCGCGCGCAGCAGGTCGAGCAGCGCGTCGGGAAGGGCGTCCATCGGGCGATCCTCCCGCGTCAGGACAGATGGGTGGGCTGGGGGCGCGACTTGTGGCTCTCGTCGGCGCCGACCCGGTCCTGGCCCTCGTCGCTGCCGGTCGGCCGCTTCAGGTCCCCGCGTCGCACCAGGCGCACGACGATCGACTTCGAGGTCGGGCAGTTGCTCGACGTCGCGGTGGAGTCGAGCGGGACCAGCGCGTTCGTCTCGGGGTAGTACGCGGCGGCGCACCCGCGCGGGGTGTCGTACTCCACCACGCGGAAGTCCGGCGCGATCCGCTCCACGTCGTCTCCCTCCCAGTGGGTGACGAGGTCGACGGTCTCGCCGTCGTCGAGCCCGAGCCGGGCGATGTCGTCACGGTGCACGAGCACCACGCGCCGTCCGCCCTCGATGCCGCGGTAGCGGTCGCTGTAGCCGTAGATGGTGGTGTTGAACTGGTCGTGGCTGCGCATCGTCTGCAGGATCAGGTGGTCCGGCGGCACCTGGAGGGCCTCGATCGGCGACGCCACCATCTCCAGCCGCTCGCTCGGCGTCTCGAAGCTGCGGGTGTCGCGCGGCGGGTGGGGCATGACGAATCCGCCCGGACGGTCGACGTTCACGCCGTAGCTCTGGCAGCCGGGCACCACCTTGGCGATGTGCTCGCGGATCACCGAGTAGTCGTCGGCCATCGCACGCCACCGGATGCCGTGGCGGTCGCCGATCGTGGCCTCGGCGATGTTGCACACGATCTGGGTCTCCGAGCGCAGGTGCGGGCTGGCGGGCTCGAGCGGCCCGCGCGACGCGTGCACCGAGCAGGTGGAGTCCTCCACCGAGACCCACTGCTCGCCGCTGGGCTGCACGTCCTTCTCGGTGCGGCCCCGGGTCGGCAGGATCAGCGCGGTGTCGCCGGTGACCAGGTGGGAGCGGTTGACCTTGGTCGAGATGTGCACGGTGAGGTCGGCCCGGCGCATGGCCTTGGCCGTCACGTCGGTGTCGGGAGCGGCCTGGACGAAGTTGCCGCCGAGCCCGACGAAGACCTTCGCCTCGCCGTCGCGCAGGGCCCGCACCGACGCGACGGTGTCGTGGCCGTGCTCGCGCGGCGGGTCGAAGCCGAACTCGGCCTGGAGCGCGTCGAGGAAGTGCTCGGGCACCCGCTCCCAGATGCCCATCGTCCGGTCGCCCTGGACGTTGGAGTGGCCGCGCACCGGGAACAGGCCGGCGCCGCGCTTGCCGATGTTGCCCTGGGCACCGGCGACGTTGACGATCTCCTTGATGGTGGCGACCGAGTTGTGGTGCTGGGTGATGCCCATGGCCCAGCAGAAGATCGTGGCCGAGGACTCCCTCAGCATCTGTGCGGCCTCGGTGATCTGCTCACGCGTGAGGCCGGTCGTCGTCTCGACGACGTCCCAGTCGAGGTCGCGGACGTGGTCGCGCCACTCCTCGAAGCCGTGCACGTGCTGCGCGACGAAGTCGTGGTCGATCGCGTCCCACTCCACGAGCAGGTGCCCGAACGCCTGGAACAGCGCGAGGTCGCCGTTGATCCGGACCGGCAGGTGCAGGTCGGCCATGTCGGTGCCCTTGCCCACGACGCCCTTGGGCTTCTGCGGGTTCCGGAAGTTGATCAGGCCCGCCTCGGGCAGCGGGTTGATCGCGAGGATCTTCGCGCCGCGCAGCTTGGCCGTCTCGAGGTGGGTGAGCATCCGGGGGTGGTTGGTGCCGGGGTTCTGGCCCGCGATGACGATCAGGTCGGCCGAGTACAGGTCGCGCAGCTGGACGCTGGCCTTGCCGATGCCGATCGACTCCTGCAGCGCGATGGACGTCGACTCGTGACACATGTTCGAGCAGTCCGGCAGGTTGTTCGTGCCGTAGGCCCGGGCGAACAGCTGGTAGGCGAACGCGGCCTCGTTCGACGCGCGGCCCGAGGTGTAGAAGAGCGCCTGGTCGGGCGTGTCGAGCCCGCGGAGCGTCGAGCCGATGATCTCGAGCGCGTCGTCCCAGGCGATCTCGGAGTAGTGGGTGTCTCCGGGACGCTTGACCATCGGGTGCGTGATGCGGCCCTGCTGCCCGAGCCACCACTCCGAGCGGGCGTCGAGGTCCTCGATGCTGTGCCGGGCGAAGAACGCGGGCGTGGCGCGGTCCTTGGTGGCCTCCTCGGCCACGGCCTTGGCACCGTTCTCGCAGAATTCGGCGGGGTGGCGGTGACCCGGGTCGGGGTCGGGCCAGGCACAGCTCGGGCAGTCGAAGCCCTCGGCCTGGTTCAGCTTCAGCCACGTCCTGGCCGTGCGCGTCGGGCCCGCGTGGACGAGCGAGCGACGGGCGGAGACCGCCACGGCCTCGGCACCGGCCGCGTGGTCGCGGGGCGCCTCGATCCGCAGGTCGGCCTCGTCGACGTCGGCCAGTCGGTCGCGGTGCTCTCGTCTGCTCATCGAAGACTCCTGGCGTGTCGATCGACCCCGCGAGGAGTGCCCCGCGACGGTGGTCCAGGCGGTGACGCCCGCCTGCCTGATGACGCTAGCCGCGACTGCGCGTCCGCACCGAAGGCCGGACGGGACCCTCAGGCGGGTCCGCCGACGGCACTGCGGTCGAGCCCGTCGAGCAGGTCGCGTGGGCCCTCCCACACCTCGACGGCGCCGGCCCGGCGCAGCTCGTCGGCACCGATGCCGCCGCTGAGCAGGCCGACGGCGCGCACGCCCACCGTCGTCGCGGCCTCCATGTCCCACACGGCGTCGCCCACCATGACTGCCCGGCCGGGTGAGACACCCGCACGGTCGAGCGCGACCCGGACGACGTCGGGCGCGGGCTTGGCCTGCGACGCGTCGTCACCGCTCGTGACGACGTCGACGTCGTCCTCGATCTCGAGCAGGCCCCGCAGCTTCTCCAGCTCGTCCTCGGGCGCCGACGTGGCGAGCACGACGGTCAGTCCCCGGGCAGCCAGGGCCGCCACCAGCTCGCGGCCACCGTCGAGCACGCTCAGCTCGTCCGCGCGGTCGGCGTAGTGACGCGAGTGGGCCTGCTTCACGTCGTCGGCACGCGGGTCGTCGGACGCCCCGAGCAGCTCGGCGACCAGCCGGGAGCCGTCCATGCCGATCCGGCGGTGCACGCGCCACGAGTCGACCGACGCCCCGACGTCGGCGAACGCCTTCACCCAGGCGTCGACGTGCAGGTAGTTGGAGTCCACCAGGGTGCCGTCGATGTCCATCAGCACGGCCGTCGTCGGTTCACCAGTCATCGGTCGAGCCTAGGAGCGTCGCGCCCGTGCGGCCGAACGGCGGCCGGGCCGGCGAGGGGCCAGACTCGGCCCCATGACGACGACCGCCCTGGTGACCGGGGCCAGCGGGTACGTGGGCTCGCGCCTGGTCAGTGCGCTGCACCGCGGCGGCGCGCGCGTCGTCGCCACCGGCCGCAGCACCGACAGCCTCTCCGAGCTCGACTGGCCGGAGGACGTCACCCGGGCGGCCCTGGACGTGAGCGACGCCGACTCGTGCCGCGAGGCACTGGCGTCGGCGGGTCACGTGGACGTCCTGTACTACCTGGTGCACGTGGTGGGCGCCGACGACTTCGCCGCCAAGGACCTCGCCTCCGCCCGCACCCTCGCGCAGGCGGCGCAGGAGGCCGGCGTCGGCCGGATCGTGTACCTCGGTGGGCTCGTGCCGGACGGCGAGGAGCTGTCGGAGCACCTGCGCAGCCGGGCCGCGGTCGGCACCGAGCTCGGCTCCCACGGCGTCGACCTGGTGTGGCTGCGCGCCGCGATCATCCTCGGCGCCGGGTCCACGTCGTACGAGTTCGTCCGCCAGCTCGTCGACCGGCTGTCGGTCGTCGTCCCCCTGCCGCGGTGGATGGACGCCGCGGTCCAGCCGATCGCGATCGACGACGTGCTGGCCTACCTCGTGGCCGCCGGCACGGACCGCGTCCCACCGGGAGCCTACGACGTCGCCGGCCCCGACACCCTCACCTACGCCTCCCTGGTGCGGCAGTACGCCGAGCTGGCCGGTCTGAACCGGCGCCTGCTGCGCGTCCGCGGCGTCACGCCCGCGATGGCGGCTCCGGTCGTCGCTCGACTCACCGCTGTGCCGACCCCGATGGTCCAGGACCTGGTGCACAGCATGGTCAACGACATGGAGGCCGATGACGCCGACATCCGGGGTCTGCTCGCAGACGTGGCGGACGGCCTGACGACCGTCCGCGACGCACTCGTCCGCGCCGGCACCGACGCCCGCCCGCGCGGCGTGCACGCCTCGGACGATGCCCTCCACCTCGCGACCACCGACCCCGACTGGGCCCGCGGCTGACCCGGCTCCCACCGATCTGCGACGAGCCGCCGGATCGGGGTGCGCGGGCCCATGGCTCGTGATTCGATAGATCCTGTTCATCCCTCTTCGCCCCGGACCTCGGCGCGGTGGATCTCCACCCCGTCCAGGGCCTCGCCCGCCGGACGACAGGCCCCGCTCGACGGCGGCTCCTCGTCGGTCCCGCCCGCGTCCATCTGGACGGCGACCCTTCGAGGAGGCCGTCATGGCCAACCTGAGCCGCCTGCCCGTGCCGACGCAGGAGCAGTACCAGTGGCAGTACGAGGGCGCCTGCAACGACGTCGAGACCGAGCTGTTCTTCTCTCCGGCCTTCGAGCGCGGCAGCCGGCGCGAGGCCCGCGAGGGCGAGGCCAAGAGCTACTGCGCCGTCTGCCCCGTCGCGCTGCAGTGCCTCGAGCACGCCTTGAGCGCCGAGGAGCCGTTCGGCGTCTGGGGCGGCACGACGAGCCAGGAGCGGAGTGCGATCCTGCGCCAGCTCAGGTCCCCCGACCCCGTGGCCCGGCCGGCATGACCGGCGCCGTGACCGAGCACGTCATCCACGAGGAGGAGAACCCCGACGGCACGAGGACCCGCCGCGTCGCACGGCCCTGACGGGCGCCGGCGGGCTGAGCACCTCAGGCGTCCGAGGTGGCGCCGTCGAGGCGCACGAGGCTCACGACGCCGAGGAGCCTGCCGTCGTCCACGACCACGACCTCGAGCAGACCCCTCTCGCGGAGCGCCGCCCGGAGCAGGCAGGGGTCGGCATCCGGTCCGACCACCAGCGAGTCGTCCTCGATCAGCTCGCACACGTGGGTCGAGGCCGACCGCGGACGCGAGCCCGGGCGGTCGTTGGCGTGCAGCGCGCTGCGCGAGACGATCCCGGAGAAGACGTCGCCGTCGCGGACGGCGACGTGCAGGTGGCCGGAGCCGCGGGCGAGCATGAGGGCCTCGCGGACGGTGCAGTGCGCGGGCACCTGCGGGATGGTGGGGTCGACCAGGTCGGTCAACGGGTCGGGCATGAGTGCGGTCTCCTGCGGTACGGCACCTCGTGGCTGGCTGTCGAACCGCGGCGCGAGGACGTCCCGAGCGTCGCCTGAGAGTGAACCACGCGGGCCCGTGGCGCACCACCCCTCACCGCGGCCCCCGGTCCGGCGGAAGGGGCTCGGGGTGCGGCTCGTGCCGTCGGCCCACACTGTGGAGGCAAGTCCGACCTTGCTCGAGCATCGTCGCGGCCCAGGCGTTCCGGGTTCAGCCACGAGCCCGTGGACGCCGCTGCGGCCGGGCTCATGCCGGTCGGACCAAGGTGCCGTCCGGGGCCCGGTGCCGACCCAGCATCGCCATCCGCTCGCGGGTGTTCTTCGCGCCCCACACGCCGAACGGCTCCTCGGCGGCCAGGGCGTGCTCGAGGCACTCGCGGACGACGGGGCACCGGGCGCAGAAGGCCTTGGCCGCCGACTCGCGGGCGTCGCGCCGGTCGCCTCGCTCGAACTCGGGCGAGAAGAAGGTCTCGGGATCGGCGTCGTTGCAGGCACCGTCGTACTGCCACTCGTACTGGTCCTGGGTGGGCATCGGCAGGCGGCTCAGGTTCGCCACGGCGCGCTCCCCCCGTCGCAGGTGGGGAGGTGGGCGGGCAGGGTCATGGGAGTCTCCGATCAGCGCAGGGCGTGGTGGAGGCTCACTACTGAACCGCTCCCGACACTAGAGGGGGGCCCGGGCCGACACCAGTCGGGATGCGTAATCTCGTCACGAGATCAGCGCGGGCGATCACGGGGCCCGGACGGACCTGGAAGGACACGATGACCGCCGACGACCCGACCGTCGCCCCGCACGAGCAGGTGAACGAGCTCGTCACCGACTTCCTGGAGTCCACCGCGTCCAGCACGCACCGTCGCCTCGGCGACGTCGCGGGCGTCGCGGTGTCGACCGTCGACCGGAGCGCTCCGATCACCCTGGGGGCCAGCACGCCGCTGGCCGCCGAGGTCGACCGGATCCAGTTCGACATCGGGACGGGCCCGTGCCTCAACGCGCTGCGCACCGGTGAGGGGATGTACGTGCCCGACCTGGCGGCCGACGACCGGTGGGGCGAGTACGGCCCGCGGGCGGCCGAGCGGGGCGCCGCGGCCTGCATCTCGGTGCCGGTCGCGGTCGACGGGCGCACCGTCGCCGTGTTCAAGGTCTACGCGCACGAGGTCGACGGCCTCGACGAGCGTCAGCGGACGATCGCCGACGCCGTGGGGCAGGAGGTCGCCGGCGGCTTCGCCCTGGCCCAGCACCTGACACGACAGGCCGACGAGATCGGCGACCTGACGGCGCTGATCGCCTCGCGGCGCGCGATCGACCTGGCCATCGGCATCTCGATGGCGCGCGCCGGCGTGGGCGCCGAGGAGGCGTTCGCACTGCTGCGGACGCAGTCGCAGCACAGCAACGTCAAGCTGCGCGACGTCGCGGCCCAGGTGGTCCTGTCGGTTCCGGGCACCCACGAGGGCGACCTCGAGGCGCCCTTCGACCCGCCGTCCTGACGCTCGTCGTGCGGGGGCCCGCCGGGCCGTGGTCTGGTGGAGGTCGTGGTTCAGCAGCGTCAGCCACTCCGACGCCAGGGCTCTGAGCCCGAGGGAGTGACCATGTACCTGCACACCGAGCAGCTGATCAACGAGATCGCCATCGACGAGCCGGACCCGGCCGCCGCCAACGCCCTCCAGGAGGGTCTGGGCGGACAGTTCGGCGAGATGCGCACCATGATGCAGTACCTGTTCCAGTCGATGAACTTCCGCGGCGACGCCGCGTCCAAGCCCTACAAGGACCTGCTGCAGGGTGTGGGCACCGAGGAGATCAGCCACGTCGAGCTGATCGGCACCACGATCGCGCGCCTGCTCGACGGTGCGCCGGAGTACCACGGCAAGTCCACCGACCCGGTCGACCAGCCCGGCGCCAAGGGCGCGACGCCGCTGAAGATCGCGCTCGACCACGGCAACATCCACCACTTCCTCGTGGGCGCCCAGGGCGCGCTGCCGGTCGACGCCGCGGGCAACCCGTGGTCGGGGTCGTACGTGTACAACAGCGGCAACCTGGTGCTCGACCTGCTGTACAACCTGATGCTCGAGTCGACCGGCCGGCTGCAGAAGTGCCGGATCTACCAGATGACCGAGAACAAGGCCGCACGCTCGACGATCGCGTACCTGATCGTGCGCGACCAGGCGCACGAGAACGCCTACGCCAAGGCGCTGGAGTCGTTGGGCATCGACTGGGGCAAGACCCTGCCGATCCCCAAGACGAACGCCGAGCAGTTCCCCGAGGTCAAGAAGCTGATCGACCTCGGTCTGCAGAGCGTCCAGTACACCTTCAACCCCGAGCAGACCAGCCAGGCCGCCAAGCTCTACCGGGGCGCCTCGCCCTCGAACGACGGCACCGAGCTGAGCACGGCGATCATGCCCGAGGGCGTGCCGATCACCATCGCGCCCGAGCGCCGCGAGGAGTTCTCGCCGGGGCTCGACCCCGAGCTGCTCGCGCTGATCCAGGCCACCGCGGAGGTCGAGATCGCCGCCGCGGACCAGGCAGGCTCCTGACGCGCTGAGACGACGGACGGCCCACCCGGCGGTGCCGGGTGGGCCGTCCTGGGAGTCGTCAGCCGATCAGGCGCTGAGCGTCTCGGTGTCGATGACGGCGCGGTAGCGCACGTCGCCCGAGACGACCTTGTCGTAGTACTCGTCGACCTGGTCGGCCGAGATGACCTCGACGGTGGCGGTCACACCGTGCTCGGCGCAGAAGTCGATCATCTCCTGCGTCTCGGGCAGGCCACCGATCATGTTGCCGGCGAGCGAGCGGCGGTTGGTGAGCAGCGAGAACGCGCTGACCTCGAGGTTGTCCTCGGGCGCGCCGACGTTGGCGAGCACGCCGCCGCGGGCGAGCGTCCCGAGGAAGGAGTCGAGCGGGATGCCCGAGCCGACCGTGTTGACGATGAGGTCGAAGGACCCGGCGAGGTCGTCGAAGACCGACTCGTCCTCGGTGGCGTAGTAGTGGTCGGCGCCGAAGGACAGGCCGTCCTCCTTCTTGGCGTCGGTGCGGCTGAGCACGCTGACCTCGGCGCCCATGGCCTTGGCGATCTTGACCGCGACGTGCCCGAGGCCGCCGAGGCCGATCACCCCGACCTTCTTGCCGGGACCGGCGCCGTGCTCCTTGAGCGGGTGGTAGGTGGTGATGCCGGCGCAGAGCAGCGGGGTGACGGCCGCGTAGTCGGCCTCGTCGAACGCGTCGGGGATGCGGACGACGAAGTGGTCGCGGACGACGACCTGGCCGCTGTAGCCGCCCTGGGTGACCTCGCCGTCGTAGCCCTTGGCGCCGTAGGTCTGGACGCCGCCCTTCTCGCAGTACTGCTCCTCGCCGTCCTTGCACGCGGCGCACTCCAGGCACGAGTCGACGAAGCAGCCGACGCCGACGACGTCGCCGACCGCGTGGGTGGTGACGTCGGAGCCGACCTCGACGACGGTGCCGAGGATCTCGTGACCGGGGGTGAGGGGGAACACCGTGGTGCCCCACTCCTCGCGCTTGGTGTGGATGTCGCTGTGGCACACGCCGGCCCAGCGGATGTCGATGCGGACGTCGTCGGCCCGCAGGTCGCGGCGCTCGAGCTGGACGTGCTCGAAGGGAGCGTCGGCAGAGGATGCCGACAGGGCAGGAACTGTGGTCGTCATGACCTCAACGCTAGGTCAGGTGAAGGTGATTCGCCTTTCAAGCACTTCCCCGTCCGGGTGGTCGGACCGTGACGCTCCGGCCGTGAGCGCCGGCGGCGTCGGAACACACGGCCCTGGCGGCGGGTTGGGAGAGGTGCCGCGCGTCACCCCCTGCGCGGCCCACCGACAGGAAGGACATCATGCGCGTCATCGGCGTCACCACGTTCGGAGGACCGGAGGCCCTGGGCATCCACGAGGTGCCGGACCCGCACGCGGGCCCCGGCCAGGTGAGGATCCGTGTCGCGGCCGTGGCCGTGAGCCCGACCGACACGCTCGTGAGGTCGGGCGCACGACCGGTCGGCGACGCCCTGCCGCCGTACGTCCCGGGCATGGACGCCGCGGGCGTCGTCGACGAGGTGGGCGAGGGCAGCCGCTGGCAGGTCGGCGACCAGGTGATGGCGATCGCCCTGCCGTTGTCCGAGCACGGTGGCGCCTACGTCGAGCAGCTCGTCGCGCCCGACGACTCGATCGCCCGCGTCCCCGCCGGCACCAGCCTCGAGCAGGCCTCGACCGTCCCGATGAACGGACTCACCGCCGTGCAGGCCCTCGAGCTGCTCGCGCTCGAACCCGGGCAGACGCTCGCCGTCACCGGGGCCGCGGGCACGCTCGGCAACTACGTCGTCCAGCTCGCCAAGCAGGCCGGGCTGGTCGTGGTGGCCGACGCCGCCGAGAAGGATCGCCAGCTCGTCGAGTCGCTCGGCGCGGACCACCTGGTCGCCCGTGGCGACGGACTGGCCGACCGGATCCGCCAGGTGGTCCCTGGCGGCGTCGACGGGCTCGTCGACACCGCGCTGCTCCACGAGGACGTCGTGCCCGCCCTCGCCGACGGCGGCGTGTTCGTCTCGGTCCGCGGGTGGAGGGGCGAGCCGACGCGCGACGTCCGCTTCGAGGCGGCCTTCGTCGGTGACGAGTACCACTCGGGCGCCAAGCTCGACGGGCTGCGTCAGGCCGTCGAGGACGGTGTCCTCACTCCTCGCGTCGCCGACGTGCTGCCCGCGGCCGACGCACCCGAGGCGCACCGCCGGCTCGAGGCGGGCGGCGTCCGCGGCCGCCTCGTCCTCACCTTCTGATCCCACCCCCTCCCCTCGCCCCCGTGGTCGAGATACGGCTTGTGCACCACCGCGGCGTCCCCGGTGGTGCACAAGCCGTATCTCGGCGATGGTGACGGGGGTCGACACCCACCCAAGGGAGCATCGTGACGCCCTCCACCTCCAGCTCGACGCCGTCCGTCGCGTGGGTGCTGCTCGACGTCAACCAGACCCTCTCCGACACCGGCCCCCTGGCCCACGCGTTCGAGTCCGTCGGCGCGCCGGGCCACCTGGCCGAGCACTGGTTCACCACGGTGCTGCGCGACGGCTTCGGGCTCAGCAGCACCGGGACCCCGAGCCCGTTCGGTGACGTCGCCCGAGGCTGCCTCCAGGTCGAGCTGTCGCAGGTGCTCGTCGACGCGGACGTCGAGGAGGCCGTCGACGAGGTGATGACGGCGCTGGGCGGGCTCGACCCGCACCCGGACGTCGCGCCCGGCGTCCGCGCGCTCACCGCGCGTGGCCTGCGGGTCGCCACCCTCGGCAACGGAGCGGCCTCCACCGCGCGCTCCCTGCTCGAGAAGGCGGGTCTCGACGGCGACGTCGCGCCGCTGCTCAGCGTCGACGACGCCGGAGCGTGGAAGCCCGCCCCGCAGGCGTACGCCTACGCCCTGTCCGTGCTGGACGCGGCGGCGGGCGACGTCCTGATGGTGGCCGTGCACCCGTGGGACCTCGAGGGCGCACGCCGGGTCGGCCTCCGGACGGCCTGGGTGAACCGCGACGGACGCACGTGGCCGCCGCACATGGCCCCGCCCGACCTCGTCGTGACCCGGCTCGACGAGCTGCACGACCGCCTGTCGTCCTGACGTCTCACCCGCACCTGGCGAGTTGTCGGTGCCTCAGGGGCCCATAGGCCCTTGAGGCACCGACAACTCCTGGGGATGCGGCGGCGTCAGACGTGGTCGCGCCAGGAGTGCTGCGGGTCGAAGCCCAGGACGCGGCGGGCCTTGTCGATCGACAGCAACGTCTCGTGCTCGCCGAGCTCGCCGCGCACCTCGACCCCGGGGAACACCTCGGCGACGAGCTCGGCGCTCGAGCGGGACATCACCGTGTCGGCGTTGGCGATGACGAAGACCTCACGCCCGGGCTCGGTGTGCTCCAGGCCCAGACGGATCGCCTGGGCGCCGTCACGCGCGTCGATGTAGCCCCACAGGTTCCACTTGCGCAGCATCGGGTCGGCGTCGAACGACGGGAACTCGGCGTAGTCCTCGGGGTACATCACGTTGGAGAACCGCAGGCCCGTCATCGACAGCCCCGGGTCCCAGCGGCACAGCTGCAGGGCGAGCTCCTCCTCCAGCGTCTTGGTCAGCGAGTACGTGGACTCCGGGCGCGGGTGGTACTCCTCGTCGACCGGCACGTAGGGCGGCGGGGTGTCGAACGGCAGCCCGAGCACCGTCTCGCTCGAGGCCCACACGATCTTCTGCACCCCGGCCCGACGCGCCGCGGAGAACACGTTGAACGTCGCGTTCATGTTGTTCTCGAACGTCCGGTGGTCCGGCGCCAGACCCGGGGCCGGAATCGCCGCGAGGTGGACGACGGCGTCCACCCGGTCGAACCTCTCCTGCACGCCGAGCATCGCGTCGAGGACGTCGCCGTACTCGCCGAGGTCGATCGGCAGGTAGGTGACGGCGTCCATCACCTCGTCCGGCAGGTCCGGCCTGGCGTGGTCCAGGACCACCACGTCGTGGCCGTGCTCCACCAGGTCGCGCACCGCCGCGCGTCCGAGCCTGCCTGCTCCACCGGTCAGCACCACGGTCGTCATCGGCCCAGTGTGGTGCGCGGGCTCCCCCGGCGCCGTTCGCAGACCTTCGTCAGGCAGAGCCCCCGGACGTCCGCGTACGTTCGAAGGACGGTTGGGCCCACAGCCGAGCAACGGTCGCGGACACGTCCGCGGCCACCACCGAAGGGACCACCACGTGCGAGCAGTGACCTGGCAGGGAGTGCGCGACGTCCGCGTCGACACCGTCCCCGACCCCACGATCATCGAGCCGACCGACGCGATCATCAAGGTGACCTCGACGGGACTGTGCGGCTCGGACCTCCACCTGTACGAGACACTCGGCCCGTTCATGGGCGCCGGCGACATCCTCGGCCACGAGCCGATGGGCGTCGTGGAGGAGGTCGGCAGCGCCGTCGGCGACCTGGCGGTCGGCGACCGCGTCGTCATCCCGTTCCAGATCGCCTGCGGCTCGTGCTGGATGTGCGTCCGCGGGCTGCCGACGCAGTGCGAGACCACCCAGGTGCACGAGCACGGCATGGGTGCCGCCCTGTTCGGCTTCAGCAAGCTCTACGGCGAGGTCGCCGGCGGACAGGCCGAGTACCTGCGCGTCCCCCAGGCGCAGTACGGCCCCATCAAGGTGCCGCACGGCCCGTCGGACGACCGCTTCGTCTACCTGTCCGACGTGCTGCCCACCGCGTGGCAGTCCGTCGAGTACGCCGCCACGCCCGACGGCGGCACCCTCGCCGTCATCGGCCTCGGGCCCATCGGCGACATGGCCGTGCGCATCGCCCGCCACCGCGGCCTGCGCGTGATCGCCGTGGACCTGGTGCCCGAGCGGCTCGCCCGGGCCAGGGCCCGCGGAGCCGAGGTCGTCGACCTGCGCGACGTCGACAGCGTCGGCGACGCGATCCGTGAGCTCACCGACGGCCGCGGCGCCGACTCGGTGATCGACGCCGTCGGCATGGAGGCGCACGGATCGGCGGTCGCCTCGGCCGTCCAGAAGGTCGTCGGCAAGCTGCCCAAGGCGCTGTCGGCGCCGATGATGAAGACCGCGGGCGTCGACCGGATGGCCGGCCTCTACTCCGCGATCGACGCCGTCCGCCGCGGCGGCACGGTCTCGATCATCGGCGTCTACGGCGGCGCCGCCGACCCGATGCCGATGATCACGATGTTCGACAAGCAGCTCCAGCTGCGCATGGGCCAGGCCAACGTCAAGGCGTGGGCCGACGACATCATGCCGCTGCTCGTCGACGACTCCGACCCGCTGGGCGTCGAGGACTTCGCCACCCACCGGATGCCGCTCGAGCAGGCCCCGCAGGCCTACGACCAGTTCCAGAAGAAGCTGGACGGCACGGTCAAGGTCGTCTTCACGCCCTGACGGGCGAGCCGGTGGGCGTCGGACGGGTCATGATCGCTCCATGAGTCGCGATCCTGAGGCGTTCTACCTGCCCACCGGCGAGGACACCTTCGAGTCAACCGCCGCCACCGCGAGCCCGTGGGACGAGTCGCTGCAGCACGGCGGCCCGCCGGCCGCGCTCCTGGCCCGCGCGATCGAGCGGGTCCGCCCCGACGTGTCGATGCCGATCGCCCGCTTCACCGCCGACATGCTGGGCGGGATCCCGCAGGGGACGATCCGCACCGAGGCCCGGATCGTGCGTCCCGGCAAGCGGATCGAGCTCGTCGAGGCAACGCTGTGGGTCGACGACAGGCCGGCCGTCACCGCCACGGCCTGGCGGATCCGCGCCACCGAGGGCTCCACCCGCGAGCACTGGCGGCCCGCCACCCCGCCACCGGTGCCCGACGCCGCGACCGAGCGGTTCTTCGACGGCGTGAGCCCCGGGTGGGGGTACGGCCGGGCCATCGACTGGAGGTTCGTCTCGGGCGGCTACGAGCCCGGCCCGGCGCAGGTCTGGACCCGGTTGCGCGTCCCGCTGGTGGCCGGCGAGGAGTCCTCGCCGACGCAGCGGCTGCTCGTCGTGGCCGACTCCACCAACGGCCTGTCGGGCGAGCTCCCGCTGAGCGAGTGGTTCTTCATCCCGCCCACCGTCACCGCGACGATCGAGCGCGCCCCGGCCGGTGAGTGGATGCACCTGGACGCCCGCAGCACGATCGGCCCGAACGGCATCGGCCTGGCCGAGGGCCGGATGTCGGACGAGCACGGCCTGTGCGCCGTCGTCACGCAGCCGCTGATGGTGGCGCCGCGCTGACGGCGCCGTGCGTCAGCGTGGCGCCGGGGCGCGCAGCTCGGGGAACTGGTCGTCGCGCCACTCCCCCTCGGCGCGGACGTCGTCGGCGACGAGGGCCTCCTCGCGTCCGCGGAGCTCGACGCGGCGGATCTTGCCCGAGATGGTCTTGGGCAGGTCGGCGAACTCGATCCGGCGCACCCGCAGCCAGGGCGCGAGGTGCTCCCGGGCGTGCTTGAGGATCGAGAACGCGGTCTCCTCGGTGGGCTCGTGGCCCGGGGCGAGCACGACGTACGCCTTGGGCACCGCCAGGCGGACGGGGTCGGGCGCCGGCACGACGGCGGCCTCGGCGACGGCGGGGTGCTCGATCAGGACGCTCTCGAGCTCGAACGGGCTGATCTTGTAGTCCGAGGCCTTGAACACGTCGTCGGTGCGGCCCACGTAGGTGATGTAGCCGTCCTCGTCGCGGCTCGCGACGTCGCCCGTGTGGTAGACGCCGCCGGCCATGGCCTCGGCGTTGCGCTGCTCGTCGCCCTGGTAGCCGGTCATCAACGGCAGCGGACGACCACCCGGACCCTCCAGGTCGAGGCAGATCTCGCCCTCGACGCCGGCGCCCTCGAGCCGGTCGCCGGTGACCGGGTCGACGAGGACGACCGGGATGCCGGGCAGCGGACGCCCCATCGAGCCGGGCTTGACGACGGCGCCGGGCGTGTTGCCGATCGCGGCGGTGGTCTCGGTCTGCCCGAAGCCGTCGCGCAGCGTCAGGCCCCACCTGGCCTGCACCTGCGCGATCACCTCGGGGTTGAGGGGCTCGCCGGCGCCGATGACCTCGCGCAGCGAGCCCGGCCCACCGGACAGGTCGGCCTTGATCAGCATCCGCCACACGGTCGGCGGCGCGCAGAACGTCGTCACCTCGTGGTCGCGCAGCACGCCCAGGAGCGAGGCGGCGTCGAAGCGCGCGTAGTTGTGGACGAAGATCGTCGCCTCGGCGATCCACGGGGCGAAGAAGCACGACCACGCGTGCTTGGCCCAGCCGGGCGAGGAGATGTTGAGGTGGACGTCGCCCGGGCGCAGCCCGAGCCAGAACATCGTCGTCAGGTGACCCACCGGGTAGGAGACCTGGGTGTGCTCGACGAGCTTGGGCCGGCTCGTGGTGCCCGAGGTGAAGTACAGGAGCAGGCGGTCCCCCGGATCGGTGCCCGGGTGGTCCAGCGGGGCGTCGTCGACGGACTCCGCGTCGGACAGGCTCGTCCAGCCGTCCGCCTCGCCCACCACGAGACGGGTGTAGTCGCCGGGCACGTCGTCGAAGGTGGCGGTGTCGACGGCGTTGCAGACCACGTGCCCGGCCCGACCCCGGTCGAGACGGTCGCGCAGGTCGGCGGCACCGATCGCGGTGGTCGTCGGCATGATGACGGCGCCGAGCTTCATCACCGCGAGCATGGTCTCCCACAGCTCGACCTGGTTGCCCAGCATCACCACGACCGCGTCGCCCCTCACGACGCCGTGACCGGCCATGAACCGCGCCAGCCGGTTGGAGCGTCGCCGCATCTGGTCGAAGGTGACCGACGCGGCGCTGCCGTCCTCCTCGACGATCGTCAGCGCCGGCCGGTCGTCGCCGTCGGCGATCTGGTCGAACCAGTCCACGGCCCAGTTGAACCGCCCCTCCAGGCGCGGCCACTCGAACGACGCCACGGCCTCGTCGTAGTCGCCGTCGAACGCCAGGAAGCGGTCGCGGGCGTCGCGGTAGCGGGACGTGTTCGTGGACATCGGCGCTCCTGTGATCGGGGTGTCGTCCGAGGTGACACCGGTCACTATCGCACCCGGGTCAGTCCGCGTGCCGCCCCTGCGGCGCGGTGCCGGTGGTCACCGGCTCGCCGTCGACCTCGGCGTGCGGGTCGACGTGGGCGCCGGCGTCCGACGGCACGTGCGGGTGCTCGCGCTCCAGCGAGGCGCCCTCGACGTCCACGTCGGGCAGGATCCGGTCGAGCCACGCCGGCAGCCACCAGGCGGCGTCGCCGAGCAGGTGCATCACGGCCGGGATGAGCAGCAGCCGCACCACGAACGCGTCGACCAGGACGCCGAGCGCCAGGCCGAGGCCGATCGACTGCACCAGGACCGAGTGCGCGAACACGAAGCCGCCGAACACCGAGACCATGATCAGCGCGGCAGCGACCACCACCGCCCGTCCGGCGTGGACGCCGCGGCGCACCGCGACCCGTGACGGCGAGCCGTGCGCGTACGCCTCGCGCATGCCGCTGACGAGGAACAGCTGGTAGTCCATCGCGAGCCCGAACAGGATGCCGACCATCAGGATCGGCAGGAAGCTCAGGATCGGCCCGGGGTCGTGCACCCCGAAGACGCCGCCGAGCCAGCCCCACTGGAACACCGCGGTGACGCCGCCGAACGCGGCGAACAGCGACAGCACGAAGCCCGCCGTCGCGGTGAGCGGCACCAGGATCGAGCGGAAGACGAAGACCAGGATCACCAGGGACAGCCCGACCACCACGACCAGGTACAGCGGGAGCGCGTCGGACAGCTTCTCGCTGACGTCGATGTTGCCCGACGCGTTGCCCGCGACGCCGACCGAGTCGACGCCGTCGAGCTGCAGGCCGCGCAGGTCGCGGACCAGCTGCTCGGTGGACTCCGCGGTGGGTCCGCCCTCGGGGACCACCTGGAACGCGAGCAGCGTGCCGTCCTGCGACGCCCCGATCGGGGCGACCGCGGCGACGTCGCCCTGGGCCCTCAGCTCGGTGCCGATGCGCACCTGCTCGGCGACCAGCGTGCTCTGCGTGACCGCCTCGGGCAGGTCGGCCACCGCGACGAGCGGCCCGTTGACGCCGGCACCGAACTTCTCGTCGACGAGCTGGTAGGCCTGGTAGGCCGTGGAGTCCTGCGGCTCGGACGACCCCGCGGGCAGGCCGAGGCGCATCGACAGCGCCGGGATGGCGACGATGAGCAGCGCGACGGTGCCGCCGACGAGGGTGATCACGGCGCGGCGGTTGCTCATCGGCGTGCTGGGGGGCGCCGGTGCGGCGACGTGGCCGTCGCGGGCGCGCTCCTTCGTGGACAGGATGCGCGGGCCGACCAGCGACAGCAGCGCGGGCGTCATCGTGATCGCGATGAGGATCGCGACGAGCACGCAGACCGCTCCGACGGTGCCCATGAGGCCGAGGAACGGGATGCCCGTGAGGTTGAGGGCGAGCAGGGCGATCATCACGGTGGCGCCGGCGAAGACCACCGCGTTGCCCGACGTCCCGTTGGCCAGCCCGATCGACTCCGCGAGCGGCACGCCCTGGCGCAGCTGCGTGCGGTGGCGGTTGAGGATGAACAGCGAGTAGTCGATGCCGACCGCGAGGCCGAGCATGATGCCGAGCACCGGGGTGACCGAGAGCATCTCGACCGTGCCCGACAGCGCGAGCGACGCGGTGACGCCGACGCCCACGCCCACCAGCGCGTTGACCAGCGGCAGTCCGGCACCGATGAGCGTGCCCAGCATGACGACCAGCACGACCGCGGCGACGGCCAGGCCGACCGCCTCGCCGACGCCGAAGACCTCGGGGATCGTGGCGGCAGTGTCGTTCGAGACCTCGACGTCGACGCCGTCGATGTCGGCGCCCGTCATTGCGGCGACGACGGCGTCCTTGGTCTCGGTGGGGATCTCGAAGCTGGTGGCCTCGAACTGCACGTTGACGACGGCGGTGGTCCGGTCGGTCGAGACCTGGCGGATGCCCTCGGACAGCTCGAGCAGCTGCGCCCCCTGCTCGGCCTGCGCGGTCTGCGCCTCGAGCGCGGCGCGGCTCTGGTCGAGCTCGGCCTGCTGCGCGTCGAGCCGCTCGACCACCGCGTCCTGCCCGGCGGCCTCGGCCTGCTGGCGGGCACCGTCGAGACGGTCCTGCGCGGCGTCGAGCCGGTCGGTCGCGGCGGTGAGCTGCTCGCGTCCGCCGGCGACCTGCTGGGCCTGCGCGTCGATCTGCGCCTGGGTGGTGAACGGGTTCGTGGCCCCGACGACCCCGTCGATCTCGCCGACGTCGGTCAGCAGGGTGGCGATCTCGGCCTGCTGTGCCGCCGTGAACGGCTCGTCGTCGGTGGTGGTCATCACCACCGTGCCGCTGCCACCGCCGAGGTCGGGGAACTTCTCGGCGAGCTCGTCGCTCACCTGCTGCGTGGCGGTGCCGGGGATGCTCACGACCGACGTGAGCGTGCCGCCGAACAGCGCGAACGCGCCACCGGCCAGACCGAGGACGAGCACCCAGGCGACGACGACGGTCCAGGCGCGACGGGCCGCCGTCCGTCCGAGGCGGTAGAGCAGTGAGGCCATGGTGCGGGGTTCCTCCGAGGGGATCGGGACGTGGCGAGGGGTCAGGCGGACGGCGCGTAGCCGCGTCGGACGGTGGCGACCAGCCGGTCGAGCAGCTCGTCCCACGCCGCGCGCGACGCGGGCTCGAGGGACCCTCCGGTCTCCTCGATCCACCGCTCGGCGACGACGGCGAGACCGTTGATCATCGAGCTGACCAGGATCTGTGCCTCGAGGCCGTCGCCGTCGGCGCTGCGGGCGGTCAGCTCGGCGGCCATCTCGTCGGTGCAGCGCGTGAACACGTCCTGGATCAGGTGGTGGGACCGCGGGTCGGCGTGGTCGTCGCCGAGGACGCCCGAGATGTAGGCGATGACGGCGGGGAGGTCGACGCCGAGCATCGCGGCCGTCAGCTCGTCGAACAGGGCGGCGGGCGACCCGTCCCCGACGGGCGTGGCGGCCGTGGCCGCACGGAACTCCTCGACCGCGCCGGTGAGGACGCGCGTGCAGGCCGTCATGACGACCTCGTCGAGGGAGGCGAAGTGGTTGAACACGGTGCGGCGGGCGACGTCGGCCCGCTCGGCCAGCTCGTCGACGCTGAACTGACGCGACCCGCGCTCGCCGATGAGCGCGTCGGCCGCGTCGAGGATGGCCTGACGGTGCCGGGCCTTGAGGGCCGCCCGGCGGTCGGGGGCTGCGGTCTCGGCGGTCACCGGACCAGCCTACGACGAAGGTGCACTCAGTGCATCTCTGCACCTCGTGCACCTTTCGTCGCCCGCCTCAGAGCAGCGCGAGGACGACGCTCGTCAGCACGCTGCCCACGAGGAAGTACGGGGCGTTGAGCAGGCCGTAGCCGATCGGGTGGGGGAAGTTCGGGTTGATCGCGATCTGGAACGTCATCGCCACCAGGTAGCCGACCCCGACCACGAGCCCGAACACCACCGCCTCGCCGAGGGACTCGATGTCGAGCGCCGCGACCAGGACGGCGCTGGCCAGCACGGTCAGGAACCCGCAGACGAGCGGGCCGACCGCCGCCACCACGGTCGGCGCCGGCGCCTCGACGCCCTCGCGACCGAGCACCCGCAGGTACTGCTCCGGCACCAGCAGGACGAAGTACAGACCACCGAGGACGGTCAGGACGACGGTGGCGACGACGACGCCGATCCAGCTGATCTGGGCGAATGCCTCGAGCATGTCGGGGTTCCTCTCACTCGCGCCGGTGCCGGTCACCGCCGCTGGGACCCACCCTCGCCGACATTCAGGACCGTTCCTGTCCGCTTGCGGCGGCAGGATGACGTCCATGACCGGACCGACCTCCCGCCTGCTCTCCCTGCTCTCGCTGCTCCAGGCGCGACGCGACTGGCCGGGGTCGCTGCTGGCCGAGCGGCTCGAGATCACCGAGCGCACCGTGCGCCGCGACGTCGACCGTCTGCGCGAGCTCGGCTACGGCATCCGTGCCACCCGGGGCCCCGACGGCGGCTACCGCCTCGAGGGCGGCAGCGAGCTGCCTCCCCTGCTGTTCGACGACGACCAGGTGGTCGCGCTCGCCCTCGCCCTCCAGGTGGCCGGCGCCGGGCACCCCGCCCTGGAGGAGAGCGCCACGCGCGCGCTCGCGACCGTCAGGCAGGTGATGCCCTCGCGACTGCGTCACCGTCTGGACTCGGTGAGCGTCACCACCCTGGCGAGCACCCGCACGGACGGCGACGTGACGCCCGAGCTGCTGCAGACGCTCGGCGCGGCCGTCCGCGACCGGGAGTCGCTGCGCTTCGACTACGCCGTGCCGCACGCCGAGCCGGCGGGCGAGCCCGCTGCGCCGCGTCGGGCCGAGCCGCACCACGTCGTCAGCGCCGGCAGTCGCTGGTACCTGCTGGCCTGGGACCTCGACCGCGGCGACTGGCGCACCTTCCGGGTCGACCGCATGACCCTCCGCACCCCTCACGGCCCGCGGTTCGCCCCGCGCGAGGTCCCCGGGGGCGACGTCGCCGACTTCGTCGCGGCCCGCTTCAAGGGGTCCACCGGGGCGAACGCGTGGGCCTGCCAGGGCCGGGCGGTGCTCGCCCTGCCCGCCGCCGAGGTCGCCCCCCACGTCCGGGACGGCGTCGTCGAGGCGCTCGGCCCCGACCGGTGCCGGCTCTCGCTCGGCGCCTGGTCCTGGCCCGCGCTGGCCGCGACGTTCGGGCGCTTCGACGCTGACGTGGGCGACGTCGAGCCCGCCGAGCTCGCGACGGCGTTCGGTCACCTGGCCGAGCGGTTCCGTCGCGCCAGTCTGCGCAAAGCTCCTCCATCTTGACCAGATCTGGGGGACCATCGTGCGGTGGGCCACACCACCCCACGGGACGGTCGAGGAAGGGACGGCGGGACGCACCATGACCACCGCGCAGCACGGGGCCGGCGCCCTCCAGCGCCTCGTCGTCGCACGGCAGCCGATCGTCGACCGCGCCGGCCGGGTGGTCGCCTACGAGCTGCTCTTCCGCTCCGACGACTCCGCCGACTACGAGCTGTCCGGGGAGCACAAGACCGTCCAGGTGATCACCGGGACGATCTCGGCCGGGATCGAGCGCATGTCGCGCAGCACCCGTCTGTTCTGCAACGCCGACCGCGGTGCGCTCACCGGCACCACCCCCCTGGTGCTCCCGCCGCACTCCACCACGATCGAGGTGCTCGAGACCGTCGAGATCGACGACGAGGTCGTCGCCGGGTGTCGTGAGCTCGTCGCGCAGGGGTACCAGCTCGCGCTCGACGACTTCAGCTGGTCACCGCGGGCCGAGGAGCTGCTGGAGATCGCGAGCGTGGTCAAGATCGACCTGCTCGCCTGCACCGCAGCCGAGGTCCTCGACCTGGTCGAGCGCTGTCGTCCCCACGCGGTGACGCTGCTCGCCGAGAAGGTCGAGACCCGCGAGCAGCTCGACTGGGCCGCGTCGATCGGCTTCGAGCTCTTCCAGGGCTACGTCATCGAGCGGCCCGAGGAGATCCGCACCGCGTCGGTGGCTCCGTCGACCCTCTCCCTGGTCCAGCTGACGGCCCGGCTGGCGGCCGCGGAGGTCGAGCTCGACGAGCTGGACCGGATCATCCGCACCGACCCCGGCCTGAGCCTGCAGGTGCTGCAGCTCGCGGCCGTCGGCGCCGGCCGGGGCCTCAAGCGCCAGGTGCGCAGCGTCCACGAGGCGCTCGTGCTGATGGGGACCGCGCGGGTGGCCCGATGGGCCGCCCTGGCCGTCCTGGGCTCGGCGCCGTCGACCTCGCCCGACGCCTTCGTGCGCGCCCTGGCCCGGGCACGGGCCTGCGAGACGCTGGCCCGCGGGTGCTCCGGCGTCGACCCGTGCTTCGCGTTCACCGCGGGGCTGATCTCCAGCCTCGACGACCTACTCGGCGTGCCCGCGAGCCGGCTCGCCGACGCGCTCGAGATCGACGCGACGCTCAAGGCCGCCGCGTTCGACCACACCGGCAGCGTGGGCGAGATCGTGGGCCGGGTGACGGCCCACGAGGCGGGTCAGGACCTGCCCGGCGTGCTCGTCGCCGAGGCCTTCGGCTGGGCGCTGGAGCAGGTGCAGACCCTCGAGCCCAACGCGGCCTGACCCCGGGCCCGACGTCAGTCGCCCGAGCGGCCCTGCCGCCCGAGGCGGCCGGCGATGCGGGCCACGGCGTCGTCGCTCGGCGACGCGGCCTCCCGGTTGGACTCCGCCAGGTCGTCGAGGACCTCCTGGCGGTGGACCGCCACGCTGCGGGGCGCGGAGACGCCGACGCGGACCACGTCCCCCTTGACGTCCAGCACGGTGACGACGACGTCGTCGCCGATGACGATGCTCTCTCCGACCCGTCGGCTCAGGACCAGCACGCGCTACCCACCTCCTCGTGAGGAGCCCACGCTACCTGTGCGGACGGGCGGTCAGTCGTCCGACGCGTCCGGCCACAGCGGCGCGCGCACCGGCAGGTCGCCCTGCTGGACCACCTGGGCCGCCAGACGGGTCCGGTGGTTGACCACCACCGGGGCCAGCAGGTTGGCCGTCGGCGCGGACGCGTCCGCCCCGGCGTTGACCAGCACGACCGTGACGACGGGGTCGCCGTCCTCGATGCCGAGCGAGGCGACCAGGTCGTCCTCCACCTCGGGCGCGTAGTCGGGGAAGAACGGCCCGGGCGGCACCACGAGGAAGCTGAGGTCGGGCTCGTCGAGCGACCGCAGCGAGCAGGTGAGCCCGGCGTCGTCGAGCTGGACGAGCGCGAACCGGCGGTGCTCGGGGAAGCCGAGGATCGGCTCCACCAGGCTGAGCACCGGCAAGTCGTCGTCGGTGGTGGGGGCGGGGGGCAGCGGGGACAGGGTCAGCACGATGGGCCTCTCAGCGCAGGAAGTCGACAAGGGACGGTTGGAGCACGCGCGCGGTGGCGCCGAGGGCGGCCTGGTAGGCCATCTCACGCAGGCCGAGCTCGGTGGCGGCCTCCGCGAGGTCGATGTCCTCGACGTCGGAGATCCGGGCCTGCAGGTCGAGCTTGCGGCTCGCGGCCACGTCGATCACCTTCTCCAGGCGCGTGCCACGCGCGCCCACGTCGGTCAGTGCGCCCGAGATGCGCGCGAGGGCCCCGTTCATGGCGTCGAGGTCGCCCGAGAGCGACGCTCCGGGGGTGCGGAGGTTGGCCGCGAGGGTCTCGAGCGCGGCGAAGACCGAGTCGGCGCCGTCACCGAAGGCCTGCGGGCCCGAGACGTCGACCCGGACGCGCTCGTCCGCGGCGACGGTGCGCTCGACGGCGCCGGCGTCACCGAGGTAGGCCCCGGTGGTCGGGTCGTAGGCACGGGCCTGGTCGGTCGTGCCGCCGAACAGCGGGCGGCCGAGCCGCGTCGAGTTCGCCTCGCCGAGCAGCTGGTTGCGGATCTGGTCGACCTCGGCGGCGAGCGCGTCGCGCCCGCCCTGGCCGATCGAGCCGCTGTTCGCGCCCTGCAGGGTGATCTGCTGAGCCCGGCGCACCGAGGTGAGCGCGCCCTGCAGCACCGAGTCGGTCTGCGCGAGCCAGTCGGCGCCGTCGGCGGCGCTGGCGGCGTTCTGCTCGACCTCGCGCAGCTCCTGACGGCGTGCGAGCACGGCCGCGGTGCCGGTGGGCGAGTCCGAGGGCCGGTTGATCGTCTTGCCGGTCGCGAGCTGCTCCTGCACGACCGCCAGACGTCCCAGGCTCGCGTGCACCGTGCCGACGGAGCGGTCGATCATCAGGCGCTGGGTGATGCGTGGCGTGGTCATCAGCGGGCTCCGGTCCGGTTGATCAGCGTGTCGAGCACGGAGTCCAGCGTCGACATGACGCGGGCCGCGGCCTCGTAGGCGCGCTGCGAGGTGAGCAGGTTGACCATCTCCTCGTCGGTGTTGACGCCCGAGACGGCCTCGCGCGACGCGTCCACCTGGGCGGCGAGACCGGACTGGGTCGCAGACGCCCGGTCGGCCGAGGCGACCTGGGCGCCGACCGTCCCGACGAACGCGCGGTAGGCGGTCGACACGTCGAGCCCGGCCAGCACGTCGGCGTTGCCGCTGCCGAACGCACCCTGGGTGCTGCCCGCGGCGGCCACCTGACGCGGGTCGGTGATCGCCACGGAGAGGGTCGCCGCGGTCGTGCCGGTGAAGAAGGCGCCGCCCGGTGCGCCGTCGAGGTCCTTGCCGCCCTGGTGCGCCGTGTTGACCGCCGACGCGATGCCGGCGACGACCTGGTCGAGCGCGGCGAGGTGCCCGGGGATGCCGGTGCCGAGCAGCGACGCCGTGGCGCCGAGCGATCCGCTGGGGACGGTCGCGGCCGTCCCGTCGACCGCGAACGAGACCGGGTCGGTGGCCTGGCCGGTGATCGTCGTGGCGCCCGAGACGGTGAGCGTCCGCGCGGTGCTGCCGCCCACGAGCGTCGCGGCTCCCAGGCGCACGGTGGCGGTGCCGTCGGCCTCGTGCAGGACGCCGGCACCGGTCAGCTCGGACAGACGCATCGTCAGCTGGTCGCGCTGGTCGAGCAGGGTCGCGGCGTCGGTGCCGTCGGTGGACGCCTGGATGCTGCGGTTCACCGCGGCCAGCTCGGTGGCCAGGTCGTTGACCTGCCCCACGAGCTGCGTGGCGGACTCGCGCTGGGCGGTCCACTCCGACCCGACGGCACGGGCCTGCGCGCCGAGGGTGGAGGTCACGGTCCGGGCCGCCTCGAGCACCTGGGCCCGGGCGGCGGTGTCGTTCGGGGCGTCGGCGAGCTTGGCCCAGGCGCCGCTGAGCGCACCGAGGGCGGTGGACAACCCGTTGACGCCCGGCTCGGCGAGCGAGGCCTCGAGCCGTCCGAGCGAGGAGGCCGTGGTCGACAGCTGCTGGGCGTGGGCGTGCTCGACGCGCCCCCGCGCGTCGAGGAAGGGGTCGACGATGCGGTCGACCGCCGCGGTGGTGACCCCGGCACCCCCGGCGATCGAGCGCGACCAGAGCGCGGGCACGGCCGGCGCGCCCGCCGCCTCGGCCACGACGCGTCGGCGCGAGTACCCCTCGGTCCCGGCGTTGGCCACGTTGCCCGACGCCACGTCCATGGCCACCTGGTGGTGACGCAGCGCGGACAGCGCCGTCGAGAGCGAGGCGAAGGAGCCGGCCATCAGATGCTCCGGTCGATGTTGCGGCTGCGCCGCGAGGTCTCGGTGGAGCCGTCGGAGCCGTAGGTGGGGCCGTCGACGTCCTGCATCGCGGCGAGCGTCTCGCGGATGGCGCGGTGGCCGGCGCTGAGCAGGTCGCGGTTCGACTCGGCCAGGGTGGTGATCTCGGCCATCGCGGTGGTGAACGACTCGTGGTGGTCGGCGAGGATGGACGACCAGGGCTCGGGCACCAGCTCGACCAGCTGGCGCAGGCTCGGGTCGTCGGGCAGCCCGAGCTGGGCCACGACGGCCGCCAGGCCCACCGCGCGGCTGAGCTCGGCGGCGCGGATCTCGTCCAGCACCGTCTCGACCTCGCGCGCCGCCCGGCCGAGGTGCCGGGTGCGGCCGCTCGCCAGGATCAGCTGCTCGGTCTCCAGCTTGTAGACGAGCAGGTCCAGCAGCTCTCTCTCGTGCCAGAGCACGGACGACAGCTCTTCCATCGACACGGTCCCTCGCACCTCCTCGGTCAGGATCACCATGAGAGCACGATCGACCGGTCGGTCCCAGACCTGAGGAACCCGGGTCGACGAACTGTCGAGATCGCCCCGTTCCCGGGTCCTCCACGGTTCGGAGTAGCCCGTTCGGGCCACCTCTCCCCCCGGTGGAGTAGCCCTCTCGGACCGGAATCACCATTCTTGAGTATTTTTCTTGAGCGTTTCTCATCCAGATGACTGACAGCACGTCAGAGTTCTCTACGTGAACCTCCTCAGCCAGCCGGTCGTCTCGGACCCGGCCACGCAGGTCGACGTCGACGACCTCGTCCGCCAGCACATGCCGCTCGTCGGTCACCTGGTGCGCGACCTGCACTCCCGGGTGCCCAGCCACGTCGACCGCGACGACCTCACCGGCACCGGCCTGGCCGCCCTCGTGGCCGCCGCCCGTGCCTGGGACGCCGAGCGCGGCGTCAGCTTCGCCCGCTACGCCTCGATCCGGGTGCGCGGCGCCCTGCTCGACGAGCTGCGCGGTCTGGACTGGGCGAGCCGCTCGGTCCGTCGTCGGGCCCGCGAGATCGACGAGGCCCGCAGCCGCGTCGCCGGCCAGATCGGTCGCAACCCCACCGACGCCGAGCTGAGCGCCGCCACCGGGCTGAGCCTGCGCGAGCTGGCCTCCCACGCCGACGACGTCTCCCGCTCGGTCGTGCTGTCGATGCAGACCTTCGAGGACGACCAGGTCGACGGCCTGGTGTCCCGCCGCGCCCCCGGTGCCGACGTGCTGCTGGAGCAGCGCGAGAAGATGGCCTACCTCCGCGACGCCGTCGACACCCTCCCCACCCGTCTGCGCACCGTCGTCGAGGGCTGGTTCCTCCAGGACCGCTCGATGGCCGACATCGCCGCCGACCTGGGGGTCTCGGAGTCACGGGTCTCGCAGATGCGGGCCGAGGCGCTCGCCCTGCTCAAGGACGGCATGAACAGCGCGCTGGCACCGGAGATGGTCCCGTCCGCGGCACGCCCCGACGGGTGCGCGGCACGCCGACGCGAGTCCTACTTCGCCGAGGTCGCCGCCCACCGCAGCTTCCGTGAGCGGCTCGCCGCGCCGGCCCCCGTGGCCGTCGCGCAGTCCGCCTGACGGTCGCGAGAAAAACTTCTCGCAGAAAATCTCAGGTCGGCCGATCCCCGGCCGATCCTGACACCAGACGGGCCCACGGACGGGCTCGTGATCCACTTCAAGGAGGAAACATCATGGGTCTTCGCATCAACCAGAACATCGCCGCGATGAACGCGTACCGGAACCTCTCGGTCACCGACGGTCAGATGTCCAAGTCGCTGGAGAAGCTGTCCAGCGGATTCCGCATCAACCGCGCCGCGGACGACGCCGCCGGTCTGTCGATCTCCGAGGGCCTGCGCTCCCAGGTCGGCGGTCTCAAGGTCGCCGGCCGCAACGCCCAGGACGGCGTCAGCGTCGTCCAGACGGCTGAAGGCGCGCTCACCGAGGTCCACTCCATGCTGCAGCGCATGAACGAGCTCTCGGTGCAGAACAACAACGGCACGCAGAACACCGAGTCCAAGGCCGCCCTGTCGGCGGAGTTCGACGCGCTGAAGACCGAGATCGGCCGGATCCAGGACAACACGACGTTCAACGGCGTCTCGCTGTTCCCGGCCACCGCCGCGACCTCGACGTTCCAGGTGGGCTACGCCAGCACGGACACCATCGACGTGAGCCTGGGCAAGGTCGACGTCTCGGCCGCGGTCATCACCGACAGCACCACGGTCCAGACGGCGATCACCGCCGTGTCGACCAAGCGGAGCGACCTCGGTGCCCTGCAGAACCGCTTCGAGCACACCATCAACAACCTCAGCGTCGCCGTCGAGAACCTGTCGGCGTCCGAGAGCCGGATCCGTGACACGGACATGGCGCAGGAGATGGTCTCGTTCACCCGCTCGCAGATCCTGTCGCAGGCCGGCACGGCGATGCTGGCCCAGGCGAACCAGGCCTCGCAGTCGGTGCTGCGTCTCCTGCAGTGATCGACGCGGTGACCTGACGTCGCGGCGGGGCCTCGGGGCCTCGCCGCGGCGTCGCCGCACCCCACCGTCGGACCCGCGTCCGGCACCGGCGCCAGACAGGAGGAACCGATGGCGACCTCGAGCATCTCCGGTCTCGTCAGCGGCCTGGACACCACGGCCATCGTCAGCAAGCTGATGCAGGTCGAGGCCGCGCCGCAGACCCTCCTGAAGAACAAGCGTGTCGCCGAGCAGTCGGCGATCACCTCGCTCCAGGCGCTCAACGCCAAGGTCTCCGCGCTGGCCACGGCCGCCGGGGGCCTGTCGCGACTCACGTCGTGGAACCCCGTCAAGGCCTCCACCTCCGGCACGGGGCTCACCGCCACCGTCACCGGCAACGCCGCACCCGGCACCACCTCGGTGACCGTGCAGCAGACGGCCCGGCAGCACCGGCTCGAGATGGCGTCCACCGCGGCGTCCACCGACGTCGTCACCGGCCCCTCCACGAGCATCCGCCTGGTCTCCTCGACCGGGACGGTCACCGAGGTCGACACCGGCGACGGCACCCTCGCGGGCCTCGTCTCGGCGGTCAACTCCGCCGGCACAGGCGTCCGCGCCTCCACCGTCCGGCTCGACGACGGCTCGCTGCGGCTCCGTCTCGAGTCGACCACCACCGGCGACGCCTCGGCCTTCAGCGTGACCGACTCCGCCGGCGGCCAGCTGCTCGGCGGCTCGACCGTCACCGCCGGCCGCGACGCCGCGATCACGATCGGCTCGGACACGCTGCACTCGGCCACCAACACCTTCTCCGGCGTCCTCGCCGGCCTCGACCTCACCGTCGCCTCGGGCACCGCGCCGGGCACCGTGGTCGACGTCGCCGTCACCGCCGACACCGCGTCGCTCACCACCGCCGTCAAGACGATGGTCGACGCCGCGAACGCCGTGCTCGCCCAGATCCGCACCTCCACCTCCTACGACGCCGTCACCAAGGCCAAGGGGCCGTTGTCCGGCGACGCCGGCGTGCGCGACCTGCGCGACCAGCTGCTGTCGCTGGTGGGCGCCAACCCGGCGGGCACGTCGATGGCCACCTACGGCGTCCAGCTCACCCGCGAGGGCACCCTGACCTTCGACGAGGCCGCGTTCACGGCCAAGGCCACCGCCGACCCGGCCGGCACGGCCGCCGCCTTCGCGGCGAGCGGCAGCTGGTCGGGGTCGGGCACCGTCTCGCTCGCCGGCGCCGGCTGGCGCGCGACACCGGGCACGCACCCCGTCTCGGTCAGCGGCGACACCGTGCTCGTCGACGGGCTCCCCACCACGGGCACCGGTCCGGTGCGCACCGGCACCGGACGCGGCGAGGGCCTGTCGGTCTCGGTCGACGGGGACGCCTCCGGCGTCCTGACGCTGACCCAGGGCTTCGCGGCACGCCTCGCCGCCTTCGCCGAGCGCGCCAGCAACAGCAGCGACGGCTCGCTGACGACCGCGACGGCCGGCCGCAACCGGACGGTCAGCGGCCTGACCTCGGCCATCGACGCCTGGGACCAGCGCCTGTCCACCCGCCAGCAGTCCCTCGAGCGCCAGTACGCCGCGCTCGAGGTGTCCCTCAGCAAGCTCCAGAACCAGTCCCAGTGGCTCTCGGGCCAGCTCGCCCAGCTCTCCAGCTCCAGCTCATGACGGAGGACCGATGAACGCGCGTCAGGCCTACATGTCGAACATGGTGACGACGGCCAGCGGCCCGTCGCTGCTCCTGCTGCTCGTCGACCGGCTCCGGCTCGACGTCGAGCGGGCGATGGACGCCCAGGAGCGTGCCGACCACGGCGCCGCCCGCGTCTTCCTGCTGCACGCGCAGGACATCGTCACCGAGCTGTCCGGCAGCCTGGACGCCGACGCCTGCCCCGGCGGCGCCAACCTCCTGGCGATCTACGACTGGCTGTTCACCGAGCTCGTCCAGGCCAACGTCAAGCGCGACGTCGGCGTCACCCGCGGGTGCCTGTCGATCGCGACGCAGGTCGCCGACATCTGGCACGAGGCCGCCGCGCACGCCGTCGTGGCCTGATCGTGGACCAGGACTGGGACGCCGCCTGGGCCGAGGCCCTCGACGACCTCGAGGTGTCGGTCGACGCCGCCGAGCGCGTCCTGCACGGCGACGACGACCCGGTGCCGGCCTGGTACCCGCCCCTGATGTCCGCCCCCATCCCCGACCGCATGGTCGAGCGGGCCCAGGCGCTCCTGCGGCGGCAGGTGGACGTGGCCGAGCGTCTGACCGCCGCCACCCTCGGCACCCGCCGCCAGATCGGCGTCGTCTCGCGCGTCTCGGCCGCCACCCGGGCCGCCCCCGGGCCGGCGTTCCTCGACGTCTCCGCCTGACGGCCGCCCGCCGGCCGAGATCGGCCGAGAAATCTCCTCGCGATTCCTCAGGATCGCCAGGGGCCGACCGAACAAAGGGGTGAGCGACGGATCGCTCGCCCCTCGCCGAAGGATCGGCGTCTCCTGCCCATGTGGGGAGCACCGATCCATGTCGTTCACCCAGGACGCCGTCTCCGCGACGATCCGCACCGCGCTCGACGGGCTGTCCGCCCGCCAGCGCGTCGTCGCGGACAACATCGCCAACATCGACACCCCGGGGTTCACCGCCCGCAAGGTCGAGTTCGAGACGGCCCTCCAGGGCGCGGTGTCCGAGGGCTCGATGACCCTCGGCCAGGTGAGCCCGACCACGAGCGCCCGCTCCACCCCGGTCGGCCCGAACGGCAACAACGTCGACCTCGCGACCGAGACGCTCGCCGCGACGCAGTCGCTGTTCCAGTACCAGATGATGACCCGCGCGGTCAGCGACCGGACGGCCCGCGTGACGACCGTCCTCGGTGGTGCCTGATGAGCGCCTTCTCCGAGCTGAACATCGCGGGCAGCGGCCTGACCATGCACCAGCGCTGGCTCGACGCGCTCTCGGACAACATCGCCAACGTCAACACCGTCCGCTCGACCGACCAGGCCGCCTTCCAGGCCCGGTTCGTCAGCGCCCGCTCGGCCGCCGGCGGCGGCGTCACCGTCGGACCGGAGTCCGCCGGCGACCCCGTCGGTCGCCTCACCTACCAGCCCGACCACCCCCTCGCGGACGAGGAGGGCTACGTGCGCATGCCCGACATCGACATGGCCAGCCAGATGAGCCAGCTCGTGATGGCGCAGCGCGGCTTCCAGGCCCAGGCGGCCGTGGTCAAGAACGCGCAGGACACCTACTCCAGCGCGCTGTCCATCGGGAGGGGCGCATGAGCATCCCCGCCATCTCCGGGTTCACCCCGTACGTCCCGCCGGTCGCCGACACCTCGTCGGTCGTCGCGGGCGGCGGTGCCACCTCGGGCGCCGGCTCGATCGGCGGCGACTTCGCGGCCAAGCTGTCCGGCGCCATCGACCGCCTCGAGGCCGTCAACGACAAGGCCGACAACCTCGCCGTGCAGGCCGCCACCGGCAAGCTCACCAACATCCACGACTACACCATCGCGGCCACCGAGGCCGCGACCACGACCCAGCTGACGACCGCGGTGCGCAACAAGGCCATCGAGGCGTTCACCGAGATCATGCGGATGCCTGTCTGATGAAGCAGCAGCTCATGGGGCGTCTCGCCCCCCTCCAGCAGCGCTTCGGCGCACTCACCGGCGCGCAGAAGGCGGCCGTGGTCGGCGGACTCGTCGTCCTGCTCGTCGCCGGCGTGTTCTTCTACCGCTGGGTCTCGACGCCGTCGTACAGCCCGCTGTACACCAACATCTCGACCGAGGACGCGTCCGCGGTCGTGGAGAAGCTCGACGCCGACGGCACGCCCTACGAGCTGACCGGCGGCGGCACCACGATCATGGTGCCGAACGACCTCGTCTACCCCACGCGCATCGCGATGAGCGGCGAGGGGCTGCCGACGCAGAAGTCCGACGGCTACAGCATCCTCGACGAGCAGGACCTGTCGACGTCGCAGTTCCAGGAGCGCACCGGCTACAAGCGCGCGATGGAGGGCGAGCTCGCCGCGACCATCGGCGGCCTCGACGGCGTCGACACCGCCGTCGTGCACCTGGCGATGCCCGCCGAGGAGGTCTTCGCCGACGAGCAGAAGCCCACCACCGCCTCGGTCCTGGTCAAGACGCGGGCCGGCGAGACCCTGTCGAGCGAGCAGGTCCGCGCGATCGTCTACCTCGTCTCGTCCAGCGTCGAGGGGCTCAAGCCCGAGGACGTCACCGTCGCCGACTCGACCGGCAAGGTCCTCAACTCCCCCGGTGACGAGGGCGGCACCGGTGGCGGCGGCGACCGCGCCGAGGTGGTGCAGGCCTACGAGACCAAGATGAGCACCGCCCTGCAGAAGATGCTCGACCGCGTCGTGGGTCCGGGCAACTCCTCGGTGCAGACGACCGCCGACCTGGACTTCGACAACACCGTCACCGACTCGACCCGCTACTTCGCCAACCCCGACGACCTCACGCTGTCGGAGACGAGCAGCACGGAGAACTACGACGGTGCCGCGGCCGACGGCGCCGGTGGCGTGGTGGGCCCCGACGGCCAGCTCGACACCGAGAACGCCACGGGGACCGACGGCCAGGGCTCGACCTACCGCAAGACCCAGCGCACCGCGGACAACGCGCTCGGCAAGACCGTGGAGCGCCGCCAGGCGGCCCCGGGCAACATCTCCAAGCTGCACGCGGCGATCGTGCTCGACAGCCAGAAGGTGCGTCCCGCCGACGCCGGCGTCATCGAGGACATGGTCGTCTCCGCGCTCGGCATCGACACCGCGCGCGGCGACACCGTCGAGGTCAACACGATGGCGTTCGACCGCACCGCGGAGAAGGCCGCGGCCAAGGACCTCGCGGACGCCGAGGCCGCCGCCACGCGCGGCCGGTACGTCGAGTGGGGCCGCAACGCCGCGATCGTGCTCGCCGTCATCGCCGTCCTCGGCCTGTGGTGGCGACGCCGCCGCCGCCAGCACGAGGAGCGGATCGAGGCCTCGACCTACGTGGTGGAGCAGCTCCGCCAGGAGGCGCTCGAGCGCGAGCAGCAGGCCCTGACCTCCGCCGCCCCGACGACGGCGATCCCGCTCGGCGGCCTGCCCGCCGGCAGCGGCCCGTCCGCGGCGACGCGCGACGAGATCGCCGCGCTCGTCGAGCGTCAGCCCGAGGAGATCGCGCAGCTCCTGCGCGGCTGGCTCGTGGACACCAAGCCATGAGCGTCGCGACGGATCCCGCGGGCCTGCGCAAGGCCGCGATCCTCCTGGTCCAGCTCGGGCGCGGCGCGTCCTCGCGCATCCTCGAGCGCCTCGACGAGGCCGAGGTCGAGCTCCTCACCGCCGAGATCTCCCGCCTCGGCGCGGTCGACGCCGACGAGGCGACGATCGCCGTCGACGAGTTCGGGCAGATGGCCCGGACCCAGGCCGTGGTCGCCCGTGGCGGCCCGGAGGTGGCCCGGAGCATGCTCGAGCAGTCCCTCGGGCACGACCGTGCCGAGGCGATCATGGCCCGCGTGCAGGCCGCCGCCGTGCACCGCCCGCTGCAGTTCCTGCACCGCACCGACCCGCTCCAGCTCGTCTCGTTCATCTCCCAGGAGCACCCGCAGGTCGTGGCGGTCGTGCTCGCCCACATGACCAGCGAGAAGGCCACCGCCGTCCTGGCCGCGCTCGACCCCGCCCTGGCGGCCGACGTCGCGCACCGCATCGCGGTGATGGAGCGCTGCCGTCCGGAGATCCTGCGTGCCGTCGACTCCCGGCTGTCCGCCCGGATGTCCTCGCTGCTGCAGCCCGACGACCACACCGCGACCGTGGGCGGCATCGACCCCATCGTCGACATCATCAACCGCTCCGACCGCGGCACCGAGCGGCTCATCGTCGAGGCGCTCGAGAGCCGTGACCCCGAGCTCGCCGAGCTCGTCCGCAGCCGGATGTTCCTGTTCGAGGACCTGGTCACGCTCGACGACCGCTCGGTGCAGATGCTGCTGCGCAAGGTGGAGCCCGCCGACCTCTCCGTCGCCCTCAAGCGGGTGCCGGACGGCGTGCGCCAGAAGGTCGTGCAGAACCTCTCCGAGGGCGCCGCGACGGCGCTGGTCGAGGACATCGACCTGCTCGGCCCGGTGCGCGTTAGCCAGGTCGAGGAGGCCCAGCAGAAGATCATCCGGGTCATCCGCGAGATGGAGGAGTCCGGCGAGCTGGTCGTGAGGAGGGGGAACGACGATGAGCTCATCGCCTGACCCGCGCACGCTGGTGCTGCGCGACCTCGACGCCGGCTTGGTGCAGGAGGCCCCCCGCCGCGGGGAGCTGCGCGCCGGCGGGTGGACCCGACTCGGCTCGGGCGACGTCGTCGGCGACGTCGTCACCGAGTCCCTGCTGTCCGACCTGGCCGCACGCGCCGAGGCCGCCGCCCGGGCCCAGGGCTACGCGGCCGGCTGGGCCGAGGGTCGTCGCGCCGCCGCCGAGGCCGCCGCCCAGGTGACCTGCGAGGTCGCCGCCGAGCGCGCCCGCACCGCCCGTGCGCAGGACGAGGAGCACGCCCGCGTCGTCGCCGCGCTGACCGCGGCCGCGGTCGACGCGGCCCGCGCCGCCGAGCCGACCGTGCGGGCCGTGGAGGACCGCGCCGTCGAGGTGGCCCTGGCGGTCGCCGAGGCCGTGGTCGGTGCCGAGCTGTCCACGGTCGACCACGCCGCACGTCTCGCCGTGCGCCGCGCGCTCGACCTGGTGCCCGCCGGGTCCACCGTCCGGCTGCGTCTGCACCCCGACGCGGTCGCCACCCTCGACGTCGACGCCCTCGCGGCCGACGGCGTGCAGGTCGCTCCCGACCGCACGCTCGGCGTCGCCGACGCGGTCGCCGAGGACGACGACGTCGTGGTCGACGCGACCATCACCGCGGCGCTCGCCCGCGTCCGCGAGGCGCTCGCATGACCGGCACGCTCACGACGTCGCGCGTCGGCGCTGCCCTGGACGCCGCGGGCCCCCGTCGGTACGGCCGCGTGGCCGAGCTGCAGGGCCTGCACGTGCTGGTGCGCGGCACCGACGCCGCCGTCGGCGACCTCGTCGAGATCGACGCCCCCGGACGCACCGTCCTCGCCGAGGTGGCCGCGAGCAGCCTCGAGGGCCAGGTGGCCCTCCCGCTGTCGTCGCTGCGCGGCGTCCGCGTCGGCGCACGGGCCCGCACCACCGGCGGGCCGCTCACGATCCCCGTGGGCGACGCCCTGCGCGGTCGCGTCCTCGACGGCCTCGGCCGCCCCGTCGACGGCGGTCCGGCCCTGGCCCACCTGCCGCACGTGCCGGTCGAGAACGACGCCCCGGCCGCCCTGAGCCGTCAGCGCGTCGACCGCCAGGTCGGGCTCGGCGTGCGGGCGCTCGACGCGCTCGTGCCCTGCGGGCGCGGCCAGCGTCTGGGCATCATGGCCGGCTCGGGCGTCGGCAAGTCGACGCTGCTCTCGATGGTCGCGCGCGGCTCCGAGGCCGCGATCTCGGTCATCGCCCTCGTCGGCGAGCGAGGCCGCGAGGTCCGCGAGTTCGTCGAGAACGACCTCGGCCCCGAGGGCCTCGCCCGCTCCGTGGTCGTCGTGGCGACCTCGGACGCGCCTCCCGTCGAGCGCCTGCGCGCCGCCTTCACCGCCACCCGCATCGCCGAGTACTTCCGCGACCGCGGGGAGGACGTCGTCCTGATGATGGACAGCCTGACGCGCGTGGCGATGGCGCAGCGCGAGATCGGGCTCTCGGCGGGCGAGCCGCCGGCCACCCGCGGCTACCCGCCCAGCGTGTTCGCGCTGATGCCCCGCCTCCTCGAGCGCGCCGGACCGGCGCCCGTCGGGAGCATCACCGGCCTGTACACCGTGCTGGTCGAGGGCGACGACATGCAGGACCCGATCGGCGACACCGCCCGCTCGATCCTCGACGGCCACGTCGTGCTGTCGCGACGCCTCGCCACGTCGGGCCACTACCCCAGCATCGACGTGCTCGAGTCGGTGTCACGCGTCGCCGGCACGGTGAGCACGGCCGAGCAGCGCGCCGACGCCACCGAGCTGCGCACCCTGCTCGCCGCCCACCGCGACGTGCGCGAGCTGGTCGAGATCGGCGCCTACGCACCGGGCAGCGAGCCCACCGCCGACCGTGCGATCGCCCTCATGACGCAGATCGACGCGTTCCTGCGCCAGGGCCTGGACGAGCGCGGCGGCACCGCCGAGACCTGGGACGCCCTGCACCACCTGGTGGGTGCCGCATGACCCGCCGGCCCCGCGAGGACGACGGCCTGAGCGCCGTCGAGCGCGTCCGCGGCGTGCGCGAGCAGGACAGCCTGATCGGCCTGCAGCACTCCCTGACCACCCAGGCCGAGCGCCACGCCGCGGCCGAGGCCGCGCGTGCCCGGCTGGCCATGCTGCCCGCGTTCCAGAGCGGGACCGGCGCACAGCTGCTCGCCGCCCGCGCCGTCGCGACCCAGATGGCCGACGCCTGCGACGAGGCGCGGTCCTCGGCCGAGACCGCCGACCGCCTCACGGTCGAGTCGCGCGGACGCTGGCAGGACGACCGCACCCGCCTGCGCGCCGTCGAGCTCCTGCTGCAGCGGCGTGCCGACGTGCGCGCGACGGAGCGACGCCGCGCCGAGGACCGCGACCTCGACGACGTCGCCGGTCAGGGATGGATGCGCCGACGCCGGGAGCTGCGCCGATGAGCCTCGACACCGTGACCAGCCGCATCCAGCAGATCGAGAGCCAGATCCAGCTGCTGTCGCCGCAGCGCGCCCGGGCCACCGGCACGACCACCAGCGGCGCCGACTTCGCGCGCGCCATGGCCGCGTCCGGCGCCGCGGCGGGCAGCGGGCCGTCCTCGGTCGGCCCGACGACGGACGTGCCGGCGGGCGGCTCCACCGGCGGCGACGCGGTGGTGGCGACGGCGCGCAAGTACCTCGGCATCGACTACGTCTGGGGCGGCACGAACCCCGACAAGGGCCTGGACTGCTCCGGCCTGGTGCAGCTGGTCTACAAGCAGCACGGCATCGACCTGCCCCGCGTGTCGTACCAGCAGGCGAAGGCCGGGCGTCCGGTCGCGAGCATGGCCGAGGCACAGCCCGGCGACATCCTCGCCTTCAACAGCCCCGTCAACCACGTCGGCATCTACATCGGGAACGGCAAGATGATCGAGGCGCCGCGCACCGGCCTCAAGGTCCGCGTCGCCGACGTGCCGGAGACCCCGACGGCCATCCGCCGGGTGCTGCCGGAGTCGGCGTCCACCGGCGCGGTCGGCACGCGCTCGACGTCGGGCGGCTCGCTCGGCGACGTCCCCTACGCGCAGCTGTTCCGGTCCGCCGGCGCGCGGTACGGCGTCGACCCGACGCTGCTCGCCGCCGTGGCCAAGCAGGAGTCCGGCTTCCGGCCCGACGCGGTGAGCCCGGCCGGGGCGCGCGGCCTGATGCAGCTGATGCCCTCGACCGCCCGCGGCCTCGGCGTCACGAACTCGATGGACCCGGCGCAGGCCGTCGACGGCGCCGCCCGTCTGCTCAAGGACCTGCTCGGCGACTTCGGCCGCGTCGACCTCGCCCTCGCCGCCTACAACGCCGGACCGGGTGCGGTGCGTCGCTACGACGGCATCCCGCCCTACGCCGAGACGCAGAAGTACGTCCGCAACGTCCTCGCCCACCAGGAGCGGCTCTCGTGAACGTCACCTCCGCACCCACGTCCGCCGGCACCGGCGTCGTCGCCGCAGCCCCGGCCGGCACCTCGGGCGCGACCCCGGGCTTCGCCGCGCTGCTCCTCGGGGAGCTGGCCGGCAGCGCGCTGCCCGGTGCCGCGGTGCCCGTCGCCGCGCAGCCCGGTCCCGTGCCGCCCGTCCCTGCCGCCGCTCCCCCGGCCGCCACGACGCCGGACGTCGCCGCGACGGCACCCGGCGAGGTCGCCCCTGCGACACCCGACCTGCCGTCCGAGCCCGGTGACGACGTCGCCGAGCCCGCCGCGGACACCGCTGCCGCGCCCGGCACGGACGCCCTGGCGCCGGCCGCCGCCTCGCTCCTGCCGCTGCAGCCCGCCGTCCTGCAGGCCGTCGTGGTCGCCACCCCGGCCGTCGTGCCCGGCGAGACCGCGGACCCCGTGGCCGACGCCGACGCACCGACCGGTGCGGTGCCCGTCGGCACGCCGGTGGCTGCCGCGGCGCCGACGACGACCACGGCCCTCACCACCGTCGCGGCCGTGCCCGCAGGCGACGCCGTCCCGTCGCCGGCTCCGCCCCTCCCGGGCGCCGACCTGCCGGTCGCCGCCGACCCCCGGGCCCCGGGCGACGCCCCCGACTCCTCCCGCCAGGACACCGCGGCCGACGCCACCGCGGCCCCGGCCGCCACCGCCGTCCCGACCCAGACCACCCCGGCCACCACCGTGCCCGCGGCGGTCGCCGCACCGGTGCAGGCGGCGGCGCCCACGGTGCCGTCCGCCGTCGCGCTCCCGGTGCCCCGCGACCCGGTCACGGCCCAGGTGCTCCCCGTGGTGGCCCGGGCTGTCTCGCAGGGCGAGGGCGTGCACCGCCTCGTGCTGAGGCTGCACCCGCTGGACCTCGGCGAGGTCCGGGTGACGATGACCGTCCGCGACGGCTCGGTCGACGTCGTGCTCACCGCCGGCGCCCAGGCCCGCCACCACCTCAGCCAGGGGTCGTCCGAGCTGAGGCAGATGCTCGAGACGGTCGGCGCCACCGCGGGCCAGATCGTCGTCAAGGAGCTCGTGCCCACCGGGACGCCCGCGACGCCCGCTCCTCCCGCCCCCACCGGCTCGGGCCTCGGCGCCGCTGCCGACCAGGGCGGGGGCCCCACCGGCCAGACCGGACCCGGCTCCGAGCGCTCGCCCGACCGCGGCCACCAGACCGGCCCCGGCCTCGCCGGGTCACCCGGTGCGCCCGAGCCGCCCGTGCCGCGTCGCACCGCCCCCACGTCCACCCGCTCGCTCGACCTGACCCTGTGAGGCCCTGATGCCGATCTCCGTGACACCCGCCGCCTCGGGCGCCGCCACCGCGTCCACCGCGGCGGCCGGCACCACGACGCCGACGTCCTCGACCGCCATGGACAAGGACACGTTCATGAAGCTGCTCGTCGCGCAGCTGAAGTACCAGGACCCGATGAACCCGACCGACTCCGCGCAGTTCATGGCGCAGACGGCGCAGTTCACCTCGCTCGAGAAGCTCGAGCAGGTGGCCGACCAGACGCAGCAGTCGCTGGCCGCGCAGCTGGCGTTCGGCGCGAGCAGCCTCGTCGGCCGCACCGTGTCCTACCCCCAGCCCGACGGCAGCACCGCCACCGGCGTCGTCGACACCGTGAGCTTCACCTCCGCCGGCCCCGTGCTGAGCGTGGGCGGCACCGACGTCTCGATGAACGACGTCACCGCCGTCACCGCCACGAAGCCGTCCGGCACCACCGCCTGAGACCGCACCACCGCCCGCACGACCCACCACCGGCCAGTCCGCGACCGCGTCCCGGCCACCTCGAGAGGACCACCACCATGCTTCGCTCCCTCTTCGCCGCCATCAGCGGCCTGCGCGTCAACCAGACGATGCTCGACGTCACCGGCAACAACATCGCCAACGCGAACACCGCCGGCTACAAGAGCAGCCAGACCGTCTTCCAGGACACCCTGAGCCAGGCGCTGACCGGCGCCTCGGGTCCCGGCAACGGCCGCGGCGGCACCAACCCGATCCAGGTCGGCCTCGGCGTGCAGCTCGCCTCGACCACGACCAGCTTCACGCAGGGCTCGACCCAGATCACCAACAACCCGACCGACCTGATGATCAACGGCGACGGCTTCTTCGTGACCAACAACGGCAGCGAGGACGTCTACACCCGCGCGGGCGCGTTCCGCTTCGACGCCGACGGCAACCTGACGACCCCCGACGGCAACATCGTCCAGGGCTACATGGCCGACGGCCAGGGCAACCTCGGCGCCGGCGTCGGCGACATCCGTCTGCCCGCGATCGTCAACCAGGGCGGCGCGAACCCGCTGACGTCCTACTCGATCGGCAAGGACGGCATGATCACCGGCAAGTTCGCCGACGGCTCGCAGCGCTCGCTCGCGCAGGTGGCCGTCGCCGACTTCGCCAACCCCGCCGGGCTCGAGAAGATCGGCAGCACCTCGTTCCGTCCCAGCGCCAACTCCGGCGGCGCCCAGGTGGGTCCCCCCGGGACCGACCGCCGCGGCGTGCTGACCGCGGGCTCGCTCGAGATGTCCAACGTCGACCTCGCGCAGGAGTTCACCAACCTGATCGTGGCCCAGCGCGGCTTCCAGGCCAGCTCGCGCGTGATCACCACCTCGGACCAGGTGCTCGAGGAGCTCGTCAACATCAAGCGCTGACGACCGGCCCCGACCTGAGGGCGAGAACCCCTCAGGTCGGGGACCTGCTTGCCGATCAGTTACCCGACTGGCCACGGACGGCCGGACGACAGCACAAGGATGGTGCAACCCATGGTCACGCTCACCCGCCTGAACGGCGGCGCGTTCGCGCTCAACGCCGACCTGATCGAGCGGGTCGACCAGACCCCCGACACGGTCATCACGCTGCTCGACGGCACGAAGTACCTGGTGCGCGAGAGCCTCGACGAGGTCGTCGACGCCGTGCGCGGCTTCCGCAGCAGCGTGCTCGCCCTCGCCGCGGACCTCGAGGCCGGACGCGACACGGTCGTGCGCCGCGCCCAGGCCCAGCAGGACGGCAGCGTCCTGCGCTTCCCCCACGGGGAGGCGTGATGGACCCGGCAACCGCGATCGGCATCGGCGTCGGCGCCGTCATCATCGTCGTCTCCAACATCATGGAGGGCGGCAACCCCGCCGCGCTGCTGCTGCCCGCACCGATGATCCTCGTGTTCGGCGCCAGCATCCTGGCGTCCGTCGCCGGCGGCACCATGGCCGACGCCAAGGCCGCCGCCGTCTCGCTCAAGACCGCCTTCACGACCAAGCCCCAGCCGTCCAACGAGCTCGTCCCCGTGCTCGTCACGCTGGCCGAGCGCGCCCGCCGCGAGGGCCTGCTGGCCCTGGAGTCGGCCTCGCGCGACCTCGACGACGACTACCTGAAGCGCGGCATCACGCTCACCGTCGACGGCACCGACCCCGAGGAGGCCCGCGACATCCTCGAGTCCGAGATCTTCGCCAAGCAGCGCTCGACCAAGCAGGAGGCCAAGTTCTTCAACGACCTCGGCGCCTACGCCCCCACCTTCGGCATCGTCGGCACCGTCATGGGCCTGGTGCACGTGCTCGAGAGCCTGTCGAACCCCGACGAGCTCGGTCACCTGATCGCCGCGGCCTTCGTCGCGACCCTGTGGGGCGTGCTCTCGGCCAACCTGATCTTCCTGCCGATCGGCAACCGCATCAAGCGTCTCGGCGACCTCGAGGTGGCCCGGATGGAGATCATCGTCGAGGGGGTCATGGCCATCCAGGCCGGTGCCAACCCGCGCGTGGTCGCCCAGAAGCTCCGCTCGCTCATCCCGGCGGACGAGCGCGAAGTCGAGGCGGCGTAGCCGTGGGCGCGCGAGGCGGCAAGCGGCACCTGGAGGAGGAGCACGTCAACCACGAGCGCTGGCTCATCTCCTACGCCGACATGATCACGCTGCTCATGGTGCTGTTCGTGGTCATGTTCGCCATCAGCCAGGTGGACCAGAAGAAGTTCGACGAGCTCAAGACCGGCACGACGTCGGGGTTCGGCGAGACGACCTCGGCGTTCCAGGGCGCCGACGGCATCATGGCCGACGCGTCCACGCCGATGGACCCCGCCGCCCCGCTGCTCAAGCCGTCGGGGGCCGACGCGGCCGACGACGTCGCGACCTCCTCGACGCCGGAGGCCGACGCCGCCGCCGTCCGCGCCGAGAACCAGCGTCAGGCCGAGTCGCGCACGACCGAGGCGACCGCCGAGGTCCGCCGGCTCTCCGCCGTGGAGCGACGCGTCCGCACCGCGCTGCGGGCCCAGGGCCTGCAGGACGACGTCCGCATCGTCCTCGACGAGCGGGGGCTCACGCTGAGCATGGTCTCCGAGCACGTGGTCTTCGCGGCCGACCGGGCCGAGCTGACCCGCCGGGGCGTGCGGGTCACCGACGCCCTCGCCGGCGCGCTCGCCGGTGTGCCGGACCAGCTCGAGGTGGCCGGCCACACCAACCAGGTCGCGGTGAAGCCCCGGTTCTTCCCCACCGAGTGGGAGCTGTCGGCGGCCCGGGCGACCACGGTGCTGCGCCGCATGCAGGACGTGGGACGCGTGCCCGGCAAGCGCCTGACCGCGGTCGCGCACGGCGACGAGATCCCCCTGGTGGACCCGGACGACCCGTCCGCCGCCCGGGTCAACAAGCGGGTCGACATCACGGTGCTCTCTGACGCACCCCAGGAGACGCGGGCCCTGTTCACCCAGGTGCTCGAGCAGGAGAGGAAGAGGAGGCAACGATGAGCGTCACCACGCTGACCCCGCCCGAGGGCGAGGCGGCCGAGAAGCCCCGCAGCCGCAAGAAGCTCGTGGTGGTGATGGCGGTCCTCATCATCGGGTCCGCCGCCGCCTGGTGGTTCATGCTGAAGCCGGCGGGTGCCGAGCCCCCGCCCGAGCCGGGCGAGGTCACCACGATGGAGCCGATCCAGATCAACCTCGCGGGCGGCCACTACCTCAAGGTCGGTCTCGCGATCCAGGCCACGGCCGACGCCCACGAGGCCCTCGACGGGAGCAAGGCCCTCGACAGCGCGATCGAGCTGTTCAGCGGTCGTCCGATGGAGGAGCTCGTCCAGCCGGTGCAGCGCCAGAAGCTCAAGGCCGAGCTGCTCGAGCGCCTCGAGAAGCGCTACCACCACGAGGTGATGGACGTGTACTTCACCGACTTCGTGACCCAGTAGCCCGGCCTCGGGACGCCGGTCGTCCGGGGCCCGCGCGCGGGAACCGGACGTTCCGGGCGAGAACGTCGACATTTTCACCTCAGGTCCGGACGGCCCGGGCCGATCAAGGGTTCCGTGACGTTCTCAGGCACCCCCTCCGGCCGCTCTGCGGTGCTGTCCGGCCGGCTCGCGCCGACCGGGGTCGCCCCCTACGACTTCAGCCGACCCGTCCAGCTGTCGCGCGAGCACGCCCGCGTGATCGAGGGCTGCCTGGAGGGCTTCGCCCGTCAAGCCGCGACGGTGCTGACGACGTCGCTGCGCACCATCTGCCAGGTCGGGCTGCGCTCGCTCGAGCAGATGACCTACGTGGAGTACGTCGACACCCTCGACGAGCAGACCCACCTCAGCCTGGTGTCGCTCGAGCCGCTCGCGCAGCCGGCGATCTGGCAGCTGCCGTTCGAGGCGCTGATGACCTGGGTCGACCTGCTGCTCGGCGGCCACGGCCGCGGCGAGCAGCCCGACCGCTCCCTGTCCGAGATCGAGACCGCCGTGGTGTCCGGCCTGATGGCCGCCCTGCTCGAGGAGCTCCGCTCGTCGCTCGACCCGGTGGTCAGCACCACCCCCGCGCTCGCCGGCGTGTCCTTCCGCCCGCGCCTGGCGCACCTGGTGCCCAACGTCACCGTCCTCGTCGTCGCCACCTTCGCCCTGCGCCAGGGCGACCGCGAGACCACCACCACGCTCGCGCTCCCCTTCGCCTCCCTGCTGCCGCACCTGTCGGCCCAGGGCCGCAGCGGCGAGCTGTCCGAGCGTGAGCGCGCGTCCCGCGACGAGGCGGCCGTCCGGCTCGCGGGCAGCATCCAGGACGTCCCCCTCGACGTCGGCGTGCGCTGCCGCCCCACCACCGTCGCCCCCCACGAGCTCGTCGGGCTGCAGGTCGGCGACGTCGTCCGCCTGCAGCACCCCGCCGACGCACCCCTCGACGTCATGGGCGGCGACGTGCTCTTCGCCCACGGAACCCCCGGCACCCGCGGGCAGTCGCTCGCCTGCCTCGTCATCGCCCCGACCTCCCAGGAGCCCGCATGACCACCTTCGCCCCGCCCACGTCCCCGCAGGCGGCGCTCGACGCCGCGTCCGCGGCCGCGGGTGTCCTGCCCTCCGCCGTCGAGCTCGCCGTCGGCACCCCGCAGCCCCTCGCGCTCCTCGCCGCCGGCGGCTTCACCGCTGCCGCGGTCGCGACCCTCGACGGGTCGGAGCAGACGGTCGTCGCCGTGCTCGTCCAGTCCGCGCTCGTCGACGCCCTCGCCTCCAGCCCGATCGGCGAGCTCGACCTCGCGTCCGCGGTGCAGCCGGCGCTCGACGCCGCGGCCGCCGCCGTCGGCTCCACCGCCGGACCCGCCCGCCGCGTCTCGCCCGACGAGGTGGCCTCGCTCGCCGGCCCCGGCGCGCTCGGCGTCCCGCTCGTGGACGGTGCGAGCACGCACGCCGCCGTCGTCGTCTCCCTGCCCCCGGTCACCGCCGCCCCGGCGCCCGTGACGTCCACCGGTCCCGGCATCGCCATGCTGCACGGGGTCGAGATGCAGGTGACGGTCGAGATCGGTCGCACCCGGATGACCGTCCGCGAGCTGCTCGACCTCGCACCCGGCGACGTCCTGGAGCTCGACCGTGCCGCCGGCAGCCCGGCGGACATGCTCGTCAACGGACGCCTCGTCGCCCGGGGCGAGATCGTGGTGGTGGACGAGAGCTTCGCCCTCCGCGTCACCGAGATCCTCCCCCCGGCCGCCTCCTGATGGCCGAGCTCGTCGTCCGGCTGGTCCTGTCGCTCGCCGTCGTCCTCGGCCTCGTCTGGTTCCTCTACCGGGTCAGCCAGCGCAAGCTGGGCGGCTCGACCTCGCTGCTCAGCGTCGTGGGCCGCCAGGCCGTGAGCCGCAACGCGTCGGTCACCGTCGTCACGGTCGGCGGCCGCGTGCTCGTGCTCGGCGTGTCCGAGCACCAGGTGCAGCTGCTCACCGAGCTCGACCCCGAGACGCTCGACGACGTCCAGGCCCAGGCCGCGGCCGAGGCCGCGCCGTCGGTGGTCGTGGACACGACCGCCCCGCGTGGCACCACGGTCACGCGCGGCGCCCACGCCGCCAGCCCGACGCGCTCCCGGCAGCCCGGTGCGCTCGGCGGATCGATCCTGTCGGCCCGCACCTGGCGCGACGCCTGGACGGCCACCCGTGGCGGCAGGCCGGCATGAGTCCCGCCGCCCTGGCGCGCACGCTGGTCGTCGCGCTGCTGCTCCCCCTCGCCCTCGCGCTGGGCGTGGTCGTGCTCGGGACGTCGCCGGCCGACGCCGCGCCGGCCGACGTCGTCTCGTCGGTCCAGGTGCCGACGGCCGAGGGGCCCGTGAAGCCCGACGGTCCCGACGGCCCGAGCGTCACGGTCGAGCTGCCCGAGGGCAGCGACCTCACCAAGGCCCCCAGCACCCCGGTGGTGCTGCTGCTCGGCATGACGCTGCTGTCGCTCGCCCCGGCGATCGTGCTCACCTGCACGAGCTTCACCAAGATCCTGGTCGTGCTCGGCCTGACGCGCAACGCGCTCGGCCTGCAGCAGACCCCGCCCAACCAGGTGCTCGCAGGCCTGGCGCTGTTCCTCAGCGTGTTCATCATGGCGCCGGTGCTGTCCGACATGAACAAGGACGGCCTGCAGCCCTACCTCAACGACACCAAGAGCCAGACCGTCGCGATGAAGGACGGCGTCCAGCCGCTCAAGGAGTTCATGCTCAAGCAGACCGGCGACGACGAGCTGCAGATGCTCTACAAGGTCGCGGACAGGCCCCAGCCCGAGACGCGGGCGGAGACCTCGCTGCCCACGCTGATCCCGGCGTTCATCCTGAGCGAGCTCAAGCAGGCGTTCATCATCGGCTTCGTCATCTTCATCCCGTTCCTGGTCATCGACATCGTCGTGAGCGCGGCGCTGATGAGCCTCGGCATGATGATGATGCCGCCGGTGATGGTGTCGCTGCCGTTCAAGCTGCTGCTGTTCGTGCTCGTCGACGGGTGGGGCCTGATCATCAAGTCCCTCGTCGGCAGCTACGCGGGCGGGTCGGGGTAGACCGTGACCGACACCGCCGTCATCGAGATCGCGATGCTCAGCATGACCGTCGCGCTCAAGCTCTGCCTGCCCATCCTGCTGCCGGCCCTGATCATCGGCTTCGTCATCTCGCTCGTCCAGTCGATGACCCAGATCCAGGAGTTCACGCTGGCCTTCGTGCCCAAGCTGATCGGCGTCGGCGTGAGCCTGCTGTTCTGCGGCAACTGGATGCTGCACACGCTGATCACGTTCACCCAGGACCTGTTCGAGCGCATCCCCGGGATCCTGGGCTGACGTGGGACTGACCGTCGAGGGCGCGCCGCTCGTCGCCTACGTCCTCGCGTCGGTGCGGATCGTCGCCTGGCTGGTGCTCGTGCCGCCGTACGCGTCGCGCTCGTTCCCCACCCAGGCCAAGGTGCTGCTCGCCCTCGCGCTGTCGTTCGTCGTCGTGCCGTCCACCGAGCTGCCCACGGTGCCGACCGGCACCCTCGAGCTCGCGGTGCAGGTGGCCCAGGAGGTGCTCGTCGGCGCCTCGCTCGGCTTCGTGACCTACCTGGTGTTCGCCGCGGTGCAGGCCGCCGGCGACCTGATCGACGTCTTCGGCGGGTTCAGCCTCGCCGCCGCCTACGACCCGCTGTCGTTCCAGATGAACTCGGTGTTCGGCCGGTTCTACCAGATGCTCGCCACCACCCTGCTGTTCACGACGGGGCTGCACCTGTGGGTGATGGCCGGGCTGCTCAAGACGTTCGACCGACTGCCGGTCGGGATGGGCATCGACGTGTCCAACCTGTCGCAGATCATGCTCGGCGCGTTCGGGGCGTTCATCACCTGCGCGGTGCAGATCGCGCTCCCGATCATGGGCGTGCTGTTCGTCGCCGACCTCGGCCTGGCGCTGCTCACCAAGGTCGCGCCGCAGCTGAACGCCATCGGCATCATGTTCCCGGCCAAGATCGGCCTGACGCTCGTCGTCGTCGGCTTCTCGTTCACCGTCTTCCCCGAGGCGCTGGCCAACCTCAAGGACATGGCCCTCGAGGCCATGTGGGCCCTGACGTGAGGAGGAGGCGCCGGTGAAGGAGGAGAAGACAGAGGCTCCCACCGAGAAGAAGATCAAGGAGAGCCGCAAGGAGGGACGGGTCCCGCGGACGCCGGAGCTCGGCGGCTGGGCGTCGGTGCTGGTCGTGGCGTTCGTGCTGCACCAGCTGGTGTCGTGGGGCACCACCCACACGCGCGAGCTGATGATGCGGTCGACGTCGATCGCCGTCGACGCCGACAGCGAGCAGGCCCTCGCCCTGCTGCGCGAGGGCGGGATCGTCGCGCTCGTCGGGTCGGTGGCGCTGGGCGCCGCGGTCCTCGCGGTCGCCGTCGCGCTCGCGGCCGCGCAGGGCGGCATCCACCTGGCCACCAAGGCGTCCAAGCCGAAGTGGTCGCGGATGAACCCGCTCGAGGGCGCCAAGCGGATCTTCGGGCCGCACGCGCTGTGGGAGGGCGCCAAGACGCTGCTCAAGAGCACGGTCGTGGCCCTGCTCGTCTGGCGCTCCGTGCACGAGCTGATGCCGCTCGTCCGCGGGCTGGTGCCCCTGCAGGTGGCGATCGAGATCGTCGCCCAGGAGGCCACCCGTCTGCTGCGCGACGTCGCGATCGCCGGGCTCCTCGCGGGCGCGATCGACTACGCCGTGCAGCGCCGCAAGATGGGCAAGCAGAACAAGATGACGCTCAAGGAGGTGCGCGACGAGCACAAGCAGTCCGAGGGCGACCCCCTGGTCAAGCACGCGATGCGCTCGCGTCAGCACGCGGCGTCGCGCAACCGCCAGATGGCCGACGTCGCCACCGCCGACGTCGTCCTCGTGAACCCGACGCACGTCGCCGTGGCGCTGCGGTACGAGAGCGAGAAGGGCGCACCGCGCGTGGTCGCCAAGGGCGCCGGCGTGGTCGCGGCTCGCATCCGCGAGCGCGCCGCCGAGGCCAACGTCGCGATGGTCGAGGACGTGCCGCTGGCGCGTGCCCTGCACACGGCGTGCGAGGTGGGGCACGAGGTGCCGCCGGAGCTCTACGCGGCGGTCGCCCAGGTGCTCGCGTTCGTGGTCAACCGACGCAGCCGCGGCTCGTCGGGCGGACGTCACCGCAGCCCGCGCCACGAGCTCGACCTGCCCGAGGTGCCCCGCGCCGGACGCCGTCGCCGCACCGTCGAGACCGCCGCGTAGGCGGCTCGCCGAAATCCTCAGGTCGCCCCCCGGGCGGCCGATCAGAGCGTCGCCAGGACGGCGACCCGCACCACGGACGGTGTGACAGCTCGCCAACCCCGGAGGCACCACCCGTGCGCAACAAGCGTCTCGCCAAGCTCGGCGTGCCCGTCGGCGTCGTCGCGATCATCGTCATGCTGGTCGTCCCGCTGCCGCCGCTGCTGCTCGACCTGCTGATCGCCGCCAACATCACCGCGGGCGTGCTGATCCTGATGACCGCGATGTCGGTCCGCAAGCCGCTCGAGTTCTCCGCGTTCCCCGCCGTCCTGCTCATCGCGACGCTGTTCCGCCTCGCGCTCAACATCAGCGCCACCCGCCTGGTCCTGCTCGACGGCTACGCGGGCAAGGTCATCGAGACCTTCGGCCACTTCGTGGTCGGCGGCTCGCTCATCGTCGGCATCATCGTGTTCGCGATCCTGGTGGTCATCCAGTTCGTCGTCATCACCAACGGCGCCGGACGCGTCGCCGAGGTCGGCGCCCGCTTCAAGCTCGACGCCATGCCCGGCAAGCAGATGGCCATCGACGCCGACCTGAACTCCGGCCTGATCGACGAGGACGAGGCCCGCCGCCGGCGCGCCGAGGTCTCCGAGGAGGCCGACTTCTACGGCGCGATGGACGGCGCCTCCAAGTTCGTCAAGGGCGACGCCATCGCGGCCGTCATCATCACCCTGGTGAACCTGCTCGGCGGGTTCGCGGTGGGCGTGATGCAGAACGGCATGTCGATGGGCGACGCCGTGCAGACCTACAGCCTGCTCACGGTCGGCGACGGCCTCGTCTCGCAGATCCCGGCGCTGCTGCTGTCGGTCGCCACCGGCCTGATCGTCACCCGCGCCGCGTCGCAGGACGACATGGGCACCGACATCGCCGCCCAGCTCACCCGCACCAGCCAGCCGCTGCGCATCGCCGGGTTCGCCGCGATCGCGCTGTGCGTCATCCCGGGCATGCCGAAGATGCCCTTCCTGGTGGTCGGCGCGATCTTCCTGTTCCTGGGCTTCCGGCCCACCGGCGAGAGCACCCCGGCCGAGGACGCGCTGGAGCTCGAGGCACCGGCCCGCGAGCCCGACAGCATCGAGGCGCTCCTCGAGGACATCCAGGTCGACCCGCTCGAGCTCGAGCTGTCGGCCGACCTCGTCGACCTCGTCGACAGCTCGGTCGGCGGCGACCTGCTGGCCCGGGTCAAGTCGCTGCGCCGCAAGGTCGCCGAGGAGATCGGCGTCGTCGTCCCGCCCGTCCGCACCCGCGACAACCTCGACCTGCCGCTGCGGACGTACGCGATCCGCCTGTTCGGCGTCGAGGTGGCCCGCGGCACGGCCCCTCCGGGCACCGTGCTCGCGATCGGCGACAACCTCGCCATGCTCCCCGGGGAGCGCACGGTCGAGCCCGTCTTCGGTCTCGACGCCGTGTGGATCCCCGCCGAGCTGCGCAGCCAGGCCGAGATCGCCGGCGCCACCGTCGTCGACCGCGCGTCGGTGGTCACCACCCACCTCGCGGACGTCGTCCGTCGCAACGCGGCCCGCCTGCTCGGACGCGAGGAGACCCGGATGCTGTCGGAGTCCCTGCGCCGGACGCACCCCACCGTCGTCGAGGAGCTGACCCCGGCACAGATGACCCTGGGCGAGGTGCAGCGCGTCCTGCAGCGCCTGCTCGCCGAGGGCGTCTCCATCCGCGACCTCGCCCGCATCTTCGAGGCGCTCTCGCTGCGCGCGTCGGTCAGCAAGGACGTCGACGGGCTGGTGCTCAGCGCCCGCGAGGCCCTCGGGCCGGCCCTGCTGCAGCCGTACGCGGCCGACGGCACCGTCCACGTGATCAGCTTCGACCCCGCGCTCGAGCAGCAGATGCTCCGCTCGCTGCACCTCAACGAAGACGGCGGCGCGCTGGCCCTCGACCCCGACGTCGCCCACCTGGTGCTGACCCAGCTCGCCCGCTTCACCCACGACGCCGAGCAGGCCGACCGCACCCCCGTGCTCGCCTGCGCCCCCCAGCTGAGGTCGGCGGTGCAGCGACTGCTCACCCAGGCCTCGGCCACCACGCCCGTGCTGTCGTACACCGAGCTGTCGACGGCCCAGCAGATCGACTCGGTGGGCGTCCTGCAGGGCACCGCCGCGGTGGGTGCCTGACCGACGTCCGCCTAGGGTGGAGCCGATGTCGGTCGGCGCGTGGGTCCCAGCCGCGCTGCAGCGGACCCTCCTGCTCCTGGCCGTGGCCCTGCTCCTGGTCGGGGGCGCTCCGCGCGGCGACGTCTCGGCCCACGTCGCGGCCACCAGCGCGTCGGACGCCGTCGCCCCGTGCGCGCTCGGCGGCTCCGACGACCACGAGGTCTCGACCGTCGTGTCGAGCACGGCCCACCAGCAGTGCCTGCGGGCGCCGGGCACCGACGTCGCGGACGTGGCCGCCGGCCGGCTCGACGTCGTGCCCGCGGTCGCCGCGCCGCGTCCCTCCCCGTGGACGTGGGCGCCTCCCCCGGCGCCGTGGGACGGGCCCGCCCACTCGGGCAGCAGGGCGCCACCGGTCGCCCGCACCGCCTGAGCACGACCTCCTCCCCGGGGTCGTGCCCGCGGTGCCGCATGCCCGCGCCCTCACGCACCCCACCGGAAGGACCCACCCATGGGCCGCATCGGACCCACCGAGCTCCTGCTGATCCTCCTCGTCGCCACGCTCCTGTTCGGCGCCAAGCGACTTCCCGACCTCGCCCGCGGCTCCGGCCGCGCCCTGCGCATCTTCACGACCGAGATCGACGGCCTCGGCGACGACCGCCGTCCCTCCGACGACCAGGAGGGACCGGGCCGTGGCTGACCGCGCCGCGTCGGCGCGCGGCGTCACCGCGACCCTGGGGCGCGGGTTCGCGATGGGCGCGGTCGAGGCCGTGCCCGGCGTCTCGGCCGCCACCGTCGCCCTGGTCCTGGGCTCCTACGACCGGCTGCTGCAGGCCGCGGGCGACCTCGGCGGCGGCGCCGGGCTGCTCGTCCGCGGTCGGCCCGGCGAGGCAGGGCACCGGTGGGCGGCGGTGCCGTGGGCGTGGCTCGCGACGGTCGCCGCCGGCGCGGTCGCCGCGGTGCTGCTCGTCGTCCCGCTGCTGCGCTCGCTGCTCGCCGGCCACCCGCAGCCGATGGCCGGGCTGTTCCTCGGCTTCGTGCTCGCCGCGTCCCTGCTGGTGTGGCGACAGGTGGGCGGGCACGACCCGCTGCACCTGCTGCTCGCCGTCGCGGCGGCCGCCGCGCTGTTCGTGCTGCTCGGGGTCGCGGCGCCGTCGTCCGGCGCACCGGTCTCGTGGTGGTGGCTCACCGCGGGCGGCGCCCTGGCCGCGTGCGCCGCGCTGCTGCCGGGCGTCAGCGGGTCGCTCGTGCTCGTGGCCGTCGGCCTCTACGCCGACGTCCTCACCGCCCTGGCCGAGCGCGACCTGTCCGTGCTGGGCCCGCTCGCCGCGGGCGTCGTCGTCGGGGGCGCGGTGTTCGCCGGGTTGGTCCTGCGCCTGCTGCACCGCCACCACGACGTCGTGCTGGCCGTCCTCGTCGGGCTGATGCTGGGGTCGACCCGGGTGCTGTGGCCCTGGCCCCACGGCACCCAGGACACCGTGCTCGGCCCGCCGACGTCCGTGGCCCCCTGGGTGGCCGCGACGGCCGGCGTGGTCCTGGTGGTCCTGCTGACGCGGGGCCTCCCCCGCACGCCCCACGCGGCCGACGGAGCCGCGCGGTGACCGTCGACGCCGGCGTCGCCGAGACGATCACCGACGTCCTGACGTCGGTGCCCGCCTGGGTGGTGCTCACGGTGGTCTTCGTGCTGCCGCTCGTGGAGGCCGCGCTGTTCGTCGGGCTGGTGATCCCCGGGGAGACCGCCGTCCTGGTCGGCGGCGTCACGGCCGGTGCCGGCGACCTGCCCCTGTGGGCCGTCGTGGTGGCCGCGGTGTCGGGCGCCGTGATCGGCGACCAGGCGGGCTACCTGGTCGGACGACGCTGGGGGCGCGCCGTCGTCTCGCGCACCCCCGTGCTGCGGCACCGCACGGACGCGGTCGACCGTGCGCTCGCGTTCGTCCGGCGCCGCGGGGCGATGGCCGTCGTCCTGGGACGGTGGGTGTCCGCGCTGCGTGCGCTCGTGCCCGGCGTCGCCGGGATGAGCCACATGCCGCGACGCGTCTTCACCGTCGCCAACCTCGTCGGCGGCACGGTCTGGGCCGGGTCGGTGTCGGTGGTCGGCTACCTCGCCGGGTCGTCGCTCGAGACCGTCGAGGCGAACCTGCGGCTGTTCGGCACCGGCAGCGCCGTCGTCGTCGTGGCCGTGCTGGCCGGCGCCTGGGTCTGGCACCGACGGCGACCTATTCTTGACTAGTTCCAGTTTGGAGGGCAGAGTCGTGGGCGTGCAGACCACCGCCGAGATCCACACCGCCCTGCGCGGGGCGGCGCTGCGCGTCACCCGTCAGCGGGTGGCGGTGCTCGCGGCCGTGCAGACCCTGCCGCACGCCGACACCGACACCGTGCTGCGCGCCGTCCGGTCCGAGATGGCCGACGTCTCGCACCAGACGGTCTACGACGCGCTGCACGCCCTCACCGGGGCCGGGCTGGTGCGACGCATCCAGCCGGCGGGCTCGGTGGCGCGCTACGAGGCGCGTACCGGCGACAACCACCACCACGTGGTGTGCCGCTCGTGCGGCGTCGTCGCCGACGTCGACTGCACCACCGGCCAGGCCCCGTGCCTGGCCCCCTCCGACGACCACGGCTTCGTCATCGACGAGGCCGAGGTGATCTTCTGGGGCACCTGCCAGGCGTGCTCCACGACCACACCCACCAGCAGAGAGGAAGTCCGGTGACCGACCAGAGCCACGAGACCCGCGAAGCCGAGATGAACACCGAGGCCGCGGGCGGCTGTCCCGTCGCGCACGGGCGGATGAGCCACCCCACCGAGGGCTCGAGCAACGAGCGCTGGTGGCCCGAGACGCTCAACGTCAAGATCCTCCGCAAGAACCACCCGTCGTCGGACCCCCTCGACGAAGACTTCGACTACGCCGCCGAGTTCCAGACCGTCGACCTCGACGACCTCCGCCGCGACGTCACCGAGGTCATGACGACGTCGCAGGACTTCTGGCCCGCCGACTACGGCCACTACGGCCCGTTCTTCATCCGCATGGCGTGGCACAGCGCGGGCACCTACCGCGTGGCCGACGGCCGCGGCGGCGCCGGCGCCGGCATGCAGCGCTTCGCCCCCCTGAACAGCTGGCCCGACAACGCCAACCTCGACAAGGCACGCCGCCTGCTCTGGCCCATCAAGGCCAAGTACGGACGCCGCCTGTCGTGGGCCGACCTGATCGTCTTCACCGGCAACGTCGCGCTCGAGGACATGGGCCTGCCGACGTTCGGCTTCGCCGGCGGCCGCGTCGACGGCTGGGAGCCCGACGAGGACGTGTACTGGGGCCCCGAGACCGTCTGGCTCGGCGACGAGCGCTACGACGACGAGCACAAGCTCACCGGTCCCCTCGCCGCGGTCCAGATGGGCCTGATCTACGTCAACCCCGAGGGCCCCAACGGCAACCCCGACCCGATGGCCTCGGCGCGCGACATCCGCGAGACGTTCGGCCGGATGGCGATGAACGACGAGGAGACCTTCGCCCTCATCGCCGGTGGCCACACCTTCGGCAAGACGCACGGTGCGGGCGACCCCGAGCCGCACGTCGGCCCCGAGCCCGAGGGTGCGGACATCACCGAGCAGGGCCTGGGCTGGCGCAGCACCTTCGGCACCGGCAAGGGCCGCGACGCGATCACCAGCGGCATCGAGGTCACCTGGACCTCCACGCCCACCACGTGGAGCATGAAGTACCTGGAGAACCTGTACGGCCTGGAGTGGGAGCTCACCAAGAGCCCCGGCGGCGCGTACCAGTGGCAGCCCGAGGGCGGCGCGGCGGCGAACACCGTCCCCGACCCGGCCGACGGCTCGCTCTCGCGCCCGCCGACGATGCTGACGTCCGACGTCGCGCTCAAGGTCGACCCGACCTACGAGGCGATCGGCCGCCGCTTCCTGGCCAACCCCGACGAGTTCGCCGACGCGTTCGCGCGCGCCTGGTTCAAGCTCACGCACCGCGACATGGGCCCGATCCAGCGCTACCTCGGCGCCGAGGTGCCGGCCGAGGAGCTGCTCTGGCAGGACCGCGTCCCGGCCGTCGACCACGAGCTGGTCTCCGACGACGACGTCGCCGCGCTCAAGGCCACGATCCTGGACTCGGGTCTGTCGACCTCGCGCCTGGTCGCGACCGCATGGGCCGCGGCCTCGAGCTTCCGGGTCAGCGACAAGCGAGGCGGCGCCAACGGTGCCCGTCTCCGCCTCGAGCCGCAGAACGGCTGGGCCGTCAACGACCCCGACGAGCTCGCCACCGCGCTGCGCACCCTCGAGCGCGTCCAGGCCGACTTCAACGCGTCGGCCACCGGCGGGAAGAAGATCTCGCTCGCCGACGTGATCGTCCTCGCGGGCGCCGCCGGCGTGGAGAAGGCCGCCGCCGACGCCGGCCACCCCGTCACGGTCCCGTTCACCCCGGGCCGCACGGACGCCACGCAGGAGCAGACCGAGGTCGAGTCGTTCCACTGGCTCGAGCCGCAGTCCGACGGCTTCCGCAACTTCGTCGGCAAGGGCCAGCCGCTGCCGGCCGAGTTCCTGCTCGTCGACCGCGCGAACCTGCTCGGCCTCAGCGCGCCGGAGATGACGGTCCTCGTCGGCGGCCTGCGCGTGCTCGGCGCCAACACCGGCGGTTCGACCGCCGGCGTCCTGACCGACCGGGTCGGGTCGCTGAGCAACGACTTCTTCCGCAACCTGCTCGCGATGGACCTCGAGTGGAGCCAGGTCGGCGACGACCGCGACTCCTTCGAGGCCCGCCGCGCCGGCAGCGACGAGGTCGTCTGGACCGGCACCCGCAACGACCTCGTGTTCGGCTCGAACTCCGAGCTGCGCGCCGTCGCCGAGGTGTACGCCAGCGACGACGCCGAGGAGAAGTTCGTGCGCGACTTCGTCCGCGCCTGGGACAAGGTGATGATGGCCGACCGCTACGACCTGGTCTGACCCTCACCGCACCCCGACGCCCGGGCCGGCCCCTCGTGGGCCGGCCCGGGCGTCCCCACGTCCAGCCCCCTCCCCTCCCCGCCCCGCGCCCGGCACGCCGAGTGGCGCAAATTCGGGGTCGACACGCGGTGGACACCCCGAATCTGCGCCACTCGGGACGGGTTCTGCGCCACTCGGCGAGCCGGACGAGGTCGTCGCCGACCTGGTGCCCGGCTCGCGCAGCGGCTCGGAGGGCCCCGGAGGTCAGCCGGCGACGAGTCCGCGCTCGTCGTGGACCACGTCGGGCCACGGCTCGCGGGCCAGCGCGAGCAGTCGCTCGACCTCCGCGACGACGGACCCGGCCTCCGCGGCGATCGCCGCGGCGTCGTCGGAGCCGACCCGGTCGTCGAGTTCGGCGAGGAACCGCCGCACCCACCCCGCGGGGTCGTCGACCATGGTGGGGTCGAACTCGCGGTCGCCCGGCTCGCCGCCGGCCATCTGCGGGTGCCAGTGCATGCGGTCGGCGGCGTGCGGAGCCGACTCGAGCAGGTCGACGCGCACGACCGCCGGTTCGAGCACGAGGGACGGCGAGGAGTAGATCGACCCCGTCGCGGACCAGCGTGCGGGCCGCACCTCGACGCGCACGCCTCGCTCGCGGACGTCCGGCTCCCCGGCGAGCGCCGGGTCGGCGAAGTCGACGAGCGTCACGGTGACGGCCGCACCGCCGAAGGTCCAGATGCGTTCCATGCCCACCATCGTGCCCGCACGCCGTCCCCACGTGGCGAGCGACTCGGGTCGACCGGGTCGGGTCACCGGGAGGGCAGTGGCACCGCGCGCAGCGGGTCGCCGCCATCGACGAGCAGGAGGCCCGGCGCCACGAGCGCGTCGGCGAGTCGGCGCAGCGCCACCTCCCCGAGGCGCGGGTGCCGGCCGTCGAGGGCACCGACGCGGACGGCGAACGCGAGGTCGTAGGGCTGCTCGTCCGGCCCGAGCACGAAGTCCTCGACGGCCACCCGGCGGACGCTCATGGTGCCCGCGCCGATCTCGGCGGCGGCGTGGGCCTTCGCCAGCGCGACGCTCCGGTCCGAGCGGTTGATCATCAGCACGTGGCCGTCACCGACCCGCCGCGCGACGGCCCGGGCAGCGGCGCCCGGTCCCCCGCCGACCTCCAGCACACGCATGCCGGGACGGAGCGGGAGCGCGTCGACGACGGCCTGCAGTCGCGGCGACAGGGTGCTCATCTTCCCCATCCTGCCTCGGCCGAACGCCCACCCGGACGCACGACGACGGGCTAGCCTGGTGCCCGCAGGAGGCACCTCCTGGTCCCGGACCACGATCGGCATCACGTGCTCGCACGTCTCAGGCCCTGGCAGGCCGCCGCGGCGGTCGTCGCCGTGCTGCTCGTCGTGCAGACCCTGCTCCTCGTCCTCCCCGGCGGCTCGACGGACGCCGGCGCGGATGAGCCCGCGCCCCTGTCGGTGCAGCCGCCGGAGACCGTGGTGGCGGGAGTGTTCCTGCTGGCGGTGTTCGCCGTCCTGTGGCTGGTGTTCACGCTCGTCGCCCGGGTGAGGTCGCGGCGCGGCTGAGCGTCCGGGCCGGCCACGGACCCGTTCATCCGGCGGCGACGACCACCAGCTCGTTGCCCTGGGGGTCGGCGACCCGCCACCGACCGTCCACCTCGTCTGCGAGCCGTCCACCGGCGGCCACGGCCGTGGCGACGCGAGCCTGTGCGAGGTCGGACGGCACCGCGAGCTCGACGTGGACGCGGTTGCGCTGAAGCCGGCGTCCGTCGTCGGCGGCGTCGAGCTCCTGGAACACCAGGACCGGGCCCAGCCGCCGCGGGTCGACGACGTCGCGGAGCCCCGGGCGCCGGTCGGGCACGTACCCGAGCGCGGCGAGCCAGAACGCGCGGACAACGTCGACGTCGGCGGCGTCGAGGAAGACCTGCACCAGGCGCGGCAGCCCGGTGTCCGCGACGGCCCCGAGCTCCCTGGCCGCCGACTGGATCTCCGCGGCGAGGCCGGTGAAGTCGAGGTCGAGGCCGTGGGCGTCGGCGTCCGACCGGTCCTTGCCGGTGTCGAGGACGACCAGCCCGGGACGAAGGTCGACCAGCAGCGGGAAGCCCGCGTCGTCGGCCCGTGCCGCCGCTGCGGCAGCGAGAGCGAGCTGCTGCGCCGTCGTCCTGGTGCGGTAGCAGGCAACCGCGCCGAACACCGTCTGCCAGTCCGCCGTGCTCTCGTCGCCGTGCGCGTCGCCCGGCACCAGGTCGACCTCGTTGCCGTCGGGGTCGGCGTGACACAGGCCGTAGGGCCCCGATCCCTCGCCCAGGCCCACCTGCTCGACCACCGGGGCCGGTCGCACCACGTCGAGGTGGATGCGGTTCCGGAGCGGTCGGCGCTCGGCCGACTCCCGGACCTGCAGGTCGGGGTCGCGCCGCAGGGGGTCGGCCAGTCGACCGTCCTGCGTCGACGCGTAGCCGAGGACGGGCTGCCAGAACCGTCGCAGCCCTGCCGGGTCGGGGGTCTCGAGCACGACGCTCGGGTGCTGCAGCACCGAGGTGTCCGCGACGAGCCCGAGGCCGCGGGCCGCCACCGACACGGCCCGGGCGTGCTCGCCGGAGTCGAGACGCACGCGCAGACCCGCCGGCCGTAGGTCCACCGCGATGCCGGGTGACGCGTCGAGGGAGCGACCCGCCAGCGCGACGCCCTCCCCCAGGGACGCCGCACCGAACCACGCCGTCGCGACGCCGTCCACCCATCGCCAGTCCGTGCCCATCTCCGTCATGCTGGCACCGTAGGTCGCACCGCCGACGATCTCCACGGCGTCGACGTCGACCCCTCAGCGGGGCGAGGTGAGCATCTGCGCGAGGTGGTCCAGGGAGCGCTCGAGGTGACCGTCGGGGAACACGGGGAGCGTCAGGTACGCGCGCGGTCCGGGCCCCACCGCCGACCAGTCGTCGGTGAGGGTCACCCATCCGGTGCCGTCGATCCCGGCGTGCCGCGAGGGGTCGGCCAGGACCGCGAAGACGTCGTCGGCCGCGGCCTCGATGGTGGTCGCCGCGCTCACGCTCTCGTCCTCGGTGCCACTACTGACCGTCGGCGGCACCGGTCGCCCGTTCGCACCCGCCGGGCTCACGTGCCCACGCGCCCGTCGATCCCCTCACGGAGCAGGTCGAGGTGACCGCAGTGCCGGGCGTACTCGGTGATCAGCCGGAGCACCACCCAGCGCAGGTCGACGACCTCGCCGGGGTCCCAGTCGAGCGGTCGCGCGGTGTCGTCGAGGTCGTGGGCGGCGACGATCGCGCGGGACACCTCGCACTCCGCGCGCCAGGCCTCCAGGTCGGCGGTGACGTCGGAGTCGGCGGGCGGCTCGAAGTCGAGGTCGGGCTGCTCGGCGGTGAAGAAGAGGTGGGGCACGTCGCGGCGCTCGAAGTTCTGCTGGAACCACCAGCGCTCGACGCCGGCGAGGTGCCGGACCAGGCCGTGGACCGACATCGTGGACGGCGCCATGGGCCGCGACCGGGCCTGCTCGGGCGTGAGGCCGCGGCACTTCAGGTCGACCGTCGCCCGGAAGTGGTCGAGCGTCGCCGCCAGCGCCTCCCGCTCGGCCGCCACCCGTGGGATGCGTGGGCGGTCGTCGTCCTCCCAGACGGGCGAGTAGGCGTCCTCGGTCAGGCCGGACTCGGCCAGGCTCGGGTCGGCAGCGGGCTGGTCGCTCATGCGCGGCACTCTGCCACCGGCGTCCGACGGTGTCACCGGCTCCAGTCGACTGCGTCGTGCGCGGCCAGGAGCCGGGCGCCACGGACGGGGTCGTGCTGCGCGATCCAAGCGATCCGTCCGCGCAGGTGCTGCTCGAACGCGGACACGTCGTCACGGTTCTGGGTGCTCGGCCCGTGCCTGCGGCAGTTGAACAGGATCGCGCGCAGCCGGTCGACCTCGGCGCGCGAGACCCGGGGACGGTCGTTGACCACCAGGCCGCCGAGCGTCTGGCGCCCGGCGTGCGGCATCACACCGGTCTTGCGCGTGTTCAGCCGGAAGCCCTCGTCGCGCACGACCTGCTCGATCGCGTCGAGCAGCCGGGACGTCCCCCTCCCCCAGCCCGTCTCGCCGGAGAAGGCGAGGTCGTCGGCGTAGCGGGTGTACCGCCCACCCCACGACCGCGCGAGCGCCGCGAGCCGGACGTCGAGCCCGAACGCCGCGAGGTTGGCCACGGCCGGGGAGGTCGGCGCGCCCTGCGGCAGGTGGGGCGCGGCGAGCCGTCGTCCCAGGCGCCAGTGGGCGTCGAGCAGCCCCTCGTCCGCGGGCCGCGGCACGCCCCGCCACGCCGAGCGCGGCAGCACGGTGGTGACCAGGCCCGCCAGGCGGTGCGCGACCGGCTCGGGGTAGCCGGCCGACCGCCAGATGCCGAAGACCCGCGACACGGTGACGCTCGCGAAGAACGCCTCGAGGTCGAGGCGGACGACGACGGCCTGCCGCGCGTGCGGCGCCGCGTAGGACCGCACCGAGCCGCCGGGACGGAATCCGCGGGCGGCGTCGTGGGGCGGGATCAGGCCCACGACCTCGTCGAGGAGCTGCCGCTGGACGACCTTGAGCCGGTGCTTGGGCGCCTCGAGCACCCGGATCGCACCGCTGGGCGCGACGCGGTGGCTGACGCGGTAGTGCTGGAGGGGCACGTCGGTCGCCGTGCGCGCGAGGCGGCGGGGGTCGGCGAACCACTCGAGCTCCGGCGCGGTGACCCCGAGCAACCGGGCGAGCCCGTCGAGGTCGTCGACCACCGGCAGCCGCCAGCGGTTCGCCAGCATCCGGGTGGCGGCCACCGGCTGCGCGACCGGGGACGTGCGGGCACCGGCCTTGGCCGCCGCCGGCCGCGTCGCGACGACGGCGGCCAGCTCGCGCGGTCGGTCGTGCGGGGCGCGCGGGTAGAGCTCGAGCGTCTGCTTCGCGAGCTTGGTGAGCCACCGCGGACGTCGCCCCAGGACCGCCGCACCGCTGTCGACCAGACCGTCCCGCGACCACTCGCCCGCGAGGTAGCCGGACGCGAGCGCCCGCGCGAGGTCGTCCCTCACCGGGCCGGCGCCCCGGTGGCGGCGCGGACGGACGAAGGGTGCGGCAGCGCTGCTCGACCTGTCCCGTCGTGCGCGCGAAGACCTGCAGCGGAGCACAGCGAGTCGCGCGCGGTGCAGTGCCCGAACGTTCCGGTGGTCCCCGGGGTAGCCCCGGGGAGGCGGATCGACGTCAGGCGCCGGTCCACCGTCTCGAGAGAGCGCTGCCGCACGCCGCAGACTCTAGCCGTCGGACCGCCGGGGCGAGGCTGCTCTCGAGGACGACCGAGACGCTCCTGAACCGGGTCCTGCGGGCGCGCCGACGACGGCCTGCGACTTCGGTACCGTGCCGGGCATGCCCATCAAGCTCGAGAACGTCGGCATCGCCGTGCGCGACCTCGAGGCGGCGATCGCGTTCTTCACCGACCTCGGTCTCACCGTCCTCGGCCGCGACACGGTCAGCGGCGAGTGGACCGACACCGCCGTCGGGCTCGACGGCAACCACGCCCACATCGCCATGCTGCAGACCCCGGACGGTCACGGCCGTCTCGAGCTCTTCGAGTACCTCCACCCCGACGCGGTCGAGACCACACCCACGGTGCCCAACCAGATCGGCATGCACCGCGTGGCCTTCTCGGTCGACGACCTCGACGCCGCGCTCGAGACCGCCGCCCGCCACGGGTGCCACCCGCTGCGCGGCGTGGCCACCTACCAGGACGTCTACCGGCTCACCTACCTGCGCGGCCCCAGCGACATCATCGTGATGCTCGCCGAGGAGCTGAAGCCGAGCTGACCTGTGGACGACGCATCGCGCCCACTGCGCCGGACCTTGTTCAAGCCGCTCCACGTCCACACTATTGCGAACACATGTTCGACTGTCGTAAAATGAGCCCATGACGGTCACCGCTCTCCCGCTCACCGAGCACCCCGCCTTCGCGGTGCTCGCCGCGGTCGAGAGCGCCCTGGCCGACGGTGACCTGACGGTCTACGCGGGCCTGTCGGCCGACGACGCGACGCAGCTC
>NZ_JBMGQR010000017.1:0-65968 GCF_049059935.1 Solicola agrisoli
GTCGCCAGTCACGACCTGCCCACCGACCTGCTCAACCGCCGTGGGATCAACCACACGCTCGCCGGCGCCTCACAGGGTCATGACCCTGTGAGGCACCGACAACTCTCGGCACGCGGTGCCAGACTCCCCCCATGACGCTCAAGGACGCGCTGCGCGAGGGCGTCAAGGCCGAGCTGGCGCCGATGCTCCGGGGTCACGGCTTCCGCGGGACGCTGCCCACGTGGCGGTTGCGCAACGACGCAGGCGACTGGGCGATCGTCAACCTTCAGTCGTCCCAGTGGAACAGCGCCGACGGCCTCACGTTGGTGCTCAACATTGCCGTCGCGCCCGCCGCGTGGCTCCGATGGTTGAAGGATCCCGGTCGTGCGGCGTCGCGGCCCACGGCGTCGGACGGCGTCTACCAGGAACGGCTGTACCCGACCGGCGCAGCCGACGACGACGACGTCTGGTGGTCGGTCACGAGCGAGGGGGGCGCCGTCGCAGCCGTCCGCGACATGACCGAGCGGCTCCGCGTCGAGGGAGTGCCCAGGCTCGTCCGTCTGCTGGACCACGCTGAGCTGGTCGCCGAGCTCCGGGAGCAGGGCCATCACCCCGACGGCTACGTCGGCGGCTGGCTGCGCTCGCTCGATTGAACCCACCATCTGGCGAGCAACGGCCCGTCCGGCCGGCTCGAACGGGCCGCAGGTCGCCGAATCGTGGGACGCGGTCACCCCAGGCGGGTGAAGGACATGTCCATCCACCGGGTCCAGGTGCCCGACCGCTCCTGCTCCCAGACGGCCGTCATGGAGCCGCCGTCCGCCGCGGGACGCAGGAGGCTGCGGACGGCGTCGCCGACGGCCAGGAGGGTCCCGTCGTCGAGACGCGTCAGCGTCATGGTGCCGAAGTCGCCGGACGCGTCGAAGGCGCGCATCAGCCAGCCCCCGGACGCGGGGTCGCGGTCGCCGATCAGCTCCAGGGCCTCGGCGTGGTCGTCGCCCATCATCACGTCGACCTCGTGCACCAGCCAGGCGCCGCCGGTGAGCCACCGGTAGGTGTCGGTGCCGCGGATCTGCGCGACGACGTCGCCGCCGGCGTCCAGCACCGTGCCCGAGGTGCGCCAGCGACCCACCAGCGGTGCCAGGGCGCGGACGTGCGGCTGGGGGAGCGGGCTCATGGTCTCGTCCTTCCGGGGGTTGCGGGTCAGGGGTGGTTTGTGCCGTCTGCGTCGAGGGTAGAGAGTGCGACGGGTGTGACCTGAGCCACACCGCACCACCTCGCCCCCGGAGGAACGCCATGACCACCACCCCCACCACCGACGGCCTCACCCGCCGCCGCCTGATCGGCACCGCCGGTACCGCCGCCGTCGCCGGAGCCGCCACGACCCTCGTGCCCGGAGCGGCCACCGCCACCGAGCGCACCGCCTCGCGCGACCGGCGCGTCGAGCAGCTGCTGCGGCGGATGACCCAGCAGGAGAAGATCGGCCAGCTGCGCCTGGCCAACACCGTCGAGTCCGCCGAGGAGGCGCTCACCACCACCGGCCTCGGCGGCATCTTCTCGGTCGTCGGCGCGAAGGCGATCAACGCGATCCAGCGCAAGGCCGTCGAGGGCACCCGGCTGAAGATCCCGCTCATCGTCGGGCTCGACGTCATCCACGGCTACACGACCAACTTCCCGATCCCGCTCGGCCAGGCCGCCGCGTTCGACTCCGACGTCGCCGCGGACGACGCGCGCGTCTCGGCCGCCGAGGCGCGCCGCAGCGGCATCCACTGGACGTTCGCGCCGATGATGGACGTCTGCCACGAGCCGCGCTGGGGTCGCATCGCCGAGGGCAACGGCGAGGACCCATACCTGACGACGGTGCTCGCCGCCGTCAAGACCCGGGCGTACCAGGGCAGCAGCCTCGCCGGCGCCACCACGCTCGCCGCGTGCGCCAAGCACTTCGTCGCCTACGGCGCCCCCGAGGGCGGCCGCGACTACAACACCGTCGACGTGTCGATCCAGCGCCTGCACAACCTGTACCTGCCGCCGTTCAAGGCCGCGGTCGAGGCCGGCGTCGCCACGGTGATGACGAGCTTCAACACCGTCGCCGGCGTGCCCGCCCACGGCAACGCCGAGATCGTGCGCGGCATCCTGAAGAACCGCTACCGCTTCGACGGGTTCGTGGTCAGCGACTACACCGGCGTGCAGGAGCTGATCCCGCACGGCCAGGCCGCCGACGGACGCGACGCCGCCCGCGAGGGCATCCGCGCCGGCGTCGACATGGAGATGACGAGCACCACCTACGTCGAGAACGCCGCCGCCCTGCTGCGCTCCGGCGCGATCACCCAGCGCCAGGTGGACGACGCCGTCCGCCGCATCCTGCGCGTCAAGCTCGACCTCGGGCTGTTCGAGAACCCCTACGTCGACGAGGCGCGAGAGGTCACCGCGCCGACGGCCGCCACGCGTCGCGCCGCCCGCGCGGCAGCCGACCGCAGCCTGGTGCTGCTCCGCAACGAGGACGCCACCCTGCCGCTGCCCCGCACGGGACGCATCGCCGTGATCGGCCCGCTGGCCACCGCGACGTACGACCTCAACGGCACCTGGGCCGGTCTCGGCACCGGCGCGTCCACCACCCCGCCCACCACCGTCCTGGCCGCGATCGACGCGCTCGCCACGGGCACCGTCGTCCACGAGCCCGGGTGCGCGGTGACGGGCTCGGACACCTCGGGCATCGCCGCGGCCGTCGCAGCCGCGCGCGCCGCGGACGTCGCGGTGCTCGTGCTGGGCGAGAGCGCCGACCTGAGCGGCGAGGCGTCGGCCCGCAGCGACATCGGGCTGCCGGGCGTCCAGCAGCGGCTCGCCGACGCCGTCGCGGAGGCGCAGCCCAACAGCGTCGCGGTGCTCGTCAACGGGCGTCCGCTGACGCTGACGGCGCTCGCCGCCGCGGTGCCCGCGATCCTCGAGGCGTGGGCGCCCGGGCTCGAGGGCGGCACCGCGATCGCCGACGCCCTGTTCGGGGTGACGAACCCCGGCGGCAAGCTGCCCGTCAGCTTCCCGCGGGCGGTCGGACAGGTGCCGATCTACTACAACCACGAGAACACCGGACGTCCGTACGACCCCGACAACAAGTACACGTCCAAGTACCTCGACCTCGCCGACGGCCCGCTGTACGTCTTCGGCCACGGCCTGTCGTACACGACGTTCGCGGTGTCGGGGGTGCGGCTGTCGCGCGCGACGATGGCGCGCCGCGGCGGCTCGGTCAGCGTCAGCGCGGTGGTGCGCAACACGGGCACCCGCGCCGGCGACGAGGTGGTGCAGCTCTACCTGCGCGACCCCGTCGCGAGCACCGTGCAGCCGGTCCGTCGCCTGCGCGGGTTCGAGCGGGTCACGCTGGAGCCGGGGGAGCGACGCCGCGTCACCTTCGAGCTGACGCCCGCCGACGTCGGCTTCTACGACCGCGACGCGAAGTTCGTGATCGAGCGCGGCGAGGTGGAGGTCTACGTCGGCACGTCGTCCGAGGCGCCGCTCGCCGGCAGCTTCACGGTGCGGTGACGGTGCGCTGACGCCGCGCGTGGGGGCGGGCACGGCACCATGGGGTCGTGCCCGCCCCCCGCGCCGTCCTGGTCCCCGCTGCCGTCCTCGCGCTCGCGCTCGCCGGGTGCGGCGGCGGTGACGACGCCGCGCCCGCGCCGACCGACCCGAGCACGACGGTGACCGCCGAGCCGACCGCCACCGCGTCGCCCTCGGCGGCGGGCGCGGCCGGCATCCCCGGCGTGGCCGCGGACGCCGACGTCTCCGACCTGCTCTGCGCGCGCGACGGGTCGGGTGCCTGGACCGCCACCGGGGCCATCACCAACCCCACGTCGGCGCCCGCGGACTACCGGATCACCGTGGTGGTGGGTGCGCCGGACGGCGGCCAGAAGCCCGGACGACGACTCGTCCTGCCGCAGCTGCAGCCGGGCAAGGCGACGGCGTTCACCGTCGACGCCGTGCCGGTGGGAGAGTCGGCCACCCCCACCTGCCGCGTGCAGGTGGTCCGCCTGCGCTGACCCCCCCGCCGAGCTGTCGGTGCGTCATGATGCCGGGGCATCACCACGCACCGACAGGTCGGCGGGGAGGGGGTCAGCCGCGGCTGATGCGCACCAGGTCGTCGCGGTCGACGACCTTGACGCGGCCGCGACCGGCGGTCTCGCCGAGCGACACCTCGTGGGCGTCGAGGGCCTGCCAGCCCTCCCACGTCGTGTACGCGACGCCGATCTCGTCGAGGTGGTCGGTGAAGCTCTCGCGGTCGGGACGCTCGGCCGGGGTGAGGCGGTCGACGTCCGACAGCAGCATCTCGACGGTCTGGGCGGCGTCGGACTTGGTGTGGCCGATCAGGCCGACGGGTCCGCGCTTGATCCAGCCGGTGACGTACGCGCCGGGCAGCGCGCCGCCGTCGAGGTCGATGACGCGGCCGCCGTCGTTGGGCACGACGCCCTGGGCGTGGTCGAACGGCAGGCCCGCGAGGGTGTCGGACAGGTAGCCGACGGCGCGGTAGACGGCCTGGACGTCCCAGTCCTGGTGGACGCCGGTGCCGCGCGCGTTGCCGGTGCCGTCGAGCTCGGTGACCTCGGTGCGCAGGCCGCCGACCTTGCCGGTGCCGTCGTCGAGGATCTCGACGGGCGCCTGGCACAGGTGCAGGTGGATGCGGTGCTTCTTGCCCTTGGGCTCGGCGGCGACGTAGTTCTGCAGCACGTCGACGACGAGCTTGACCGACTTGCTCGCGCGGATCGCGTCCATCGAGCCCTCGTCGAGCTCGAAGCCCTCGGGGTGCACGATGACGTCGATGTTCTCCGAGTGCCCGAGCTCGCGGAGCTCCATCGGGGTGAACTTGACCTGCGCGGGGCCGCGGCGGGCGAAGACGTGGACGTCCTGCGCGCGGTTGGCGCGGATGCCGGCCTCGACGTTGGCCGGGATCTCGGTGACGAGCAGCTCGTCGGCGGTCTTGGCCAGGATGCGGGCGACGTCGAGGGCGACGTTGCCGGCGCCGAGGACGGCGACCGACTCGGCCTCGAGCGGCCAGTCGCGCGGCACGTCGGGGTGGCCGTCGTACCAGGACACGAAGTCGGCGGCGCCGTAGGACCCGTCGAGGTCGATGCCCGGCAGGTCCAGGTCGCGGTCCTTGTTGGCGCCGGTGGCGAAGACGACCGCGTCGTAGAACGGGCGCAGGTCGTCGAGCTTGAGGTCGGTGCCGAACCCGACGTTGCCGAGGAAGCGGATGTCGTCGTTGGACAGCACGCGGGTGAGCGCCTTGACGATCTCCTTGATCCGCGGGTGGTCCGGCGCGACGCCGTAGCGGATCAGGCCGAAGGGGGTGGGGTCCTTGTCGAGCAGGTCGACGGACACCCCGACCCCCGCCTCGGCGGCGTTCTTGGTCAGGATGTCGGACGCGTAGATGCCGGCCGGGCCTGCACCGACGACGGCGACCCGCAGCTGCCTGGTCATGGACGAACCTCTCCTGGACGACTCGTGAAAGATTTCACGTGACTACTTAGGCCAGGCTAATCCCGATCGCCGCGCGACCCCAGGCGGTCTCACGTCACGGACGTGTGAGTCGCCTCACCGCATCGAGGGCTCAGTGGAAGCGACGACCCTCGTCGCGGCGGTAGGCCCAGACGGCCAGGGCGAACGCGCCGGCCGTCCACACGGCCCAGACCACGACGGTCCGCCAGGTGGCCTCGCCGCCGACCAGCGCCCACACCACGCCGTCGCGCCCGGCGCGGCTGGGCAGCGCCAGCGACACCGCGTCGAGCCAGCCGGGGAACATCTGCGGCGGCAGGAAGATGCCTCCCGCGAACGCCATCGGGAACAGCACCACCTGCGCGATCGGCAGGGCGGCCTTGGCCGTCAGCAGGTAGCCGATGCCGAACCCGAGGAACAGGAACGGCAGCCCGGCCAGCACCAGCGCGACGACGCCGGCGCCGAGCCGCGCGGGCGTCACGGTGGCGCTGGTGGCCAGCCAGCCGATGAGCACCACCGGGACCAGCGCGAGCACGACGAACGTCATGCCGGTGGCGATGCGCCCGACCAGCTGCGGCACGGCGCCGGCGGGCAGCGAGCGCAGGTACCCGTCGAACGGGCGCTCACGGTCCTCGGCGACCCCCACCCCGTAGGTGAACATGCAGGTCGACATCACGGCGAAGACGCTGAGCTGGCCGATCGCGGCGGTCGCGACCAGCGGGTCGGACGCGACGGAGTCCTGCGGCACCACGAAGAAGACGAGGGCGAGCGCGGGGAACAGGCAGTTGCCCACCACCGCGATGGGCACCCGGAGCACCTCGGTCAGCTGGTAGCGGGTGTGCAGCCAGGCCAGCCTCAGGGCGGACGGGGCGGCGGCGGTGGTGCTCATGCGTGGGCCTCCTCGGCCGGGGCGGCGGACTGGTGACGGGTGAGCTGGGTGAAGGCGTCCTCGAGCGACGCGCCCTGCACGCGCAGGTGGCTGAACTCGACGCCGGACGCGACGAGCGACCGGACGAACGCGTCGGCGTCGGGCGTCAGCACCTCGACGCGGTCGCCGGTCCAGTGGCAGTCGGTGACGCCGGCGAGGTCGCCCACGGCGCGGTCGGGGCTGTGCATCGTCACGCGGTCGACGTCGACGTGGGCGATCACGGCGTCGACGGTGTCGTCGACGAGGACGCGCCCCTCGGCCACGACGACGACGCGCTCGGCGAGCTGCTGGACCTCCTCGAGGTAGTGGCTCGTCAGGACGACGGTGCCGCCGTCGGCGCAGTAGCCGCGCACCGCCGCCCACAGGGCGGTGCGGGCGTCGACGTCCAGGCCGGTGGTGGGCTCGTCGAGCAGCACCAGCCGGGGCCGTCCGACCATCGACAGCGCGACGGCGAGGCGTCGCTGCTGGCCGCCGGACAGCCCGCCGCACTGGCGGCGCGCGAGGTCGGCGAGGTCGAACCGCTCGAGCAGCTCGTCGGTGGCGAACGGGTCGGGGTAGTGGCCGCCGACGAACGCGACGACCTCGGCCACGCGCAGGGTCGGCGGCAGCCCGGTGTCCTGCGGCGTCACGCCGAGGTGCACGCGGGTGGACGCCTGGCGGGGGTCGCCGTCGAACACCCGGACCGTGCCGGAGGACGGGGCGCGCTGGCCGGTGACCAGGCTGAGCATCGTGGACTTGCCGGCGCCGTTGGGTCCGAGGACCCCGACGAGCTCGCCGGGGGCGACGTCGAGGCTGACGTCGTCGAGGGCGAGCACGTCGCCGAAGCGACGGGTGACGTGGTCGAGGTGGACGGCCGAGGTCATGAGGTCTGCTCCTGACGGGTCGGGTCGAGCATGGCGCGCAGGGTCGCGAGGTAGTCGTCGTAGGCGCGCCGGCCGGGCTCGGTCAGCCCCACGTAGGTGACGGGGGTGCGTCCGCGGTGGGTCTTGGACTGGGCGACGTAGCCCGCGTCCTCGAGCTTGCGCAGGTGAGTCGACAGGTTTCCGGCGGTCATCTCGAGCACCTGCTGGAGCCGGGGGAAGGTGATCTCCTCGCCCGCCGCCATCGCGGCGAGGGTGGCCATCACCCGCAGCCGGGACTGCGCGTGGATCACCGGGTCGAGGTCGCTCACGCCCGTCGCCCCCGCAGGACCTGCTCCGCGGCCGCACCGACGAGGAAGCCGCCGCCGCCGGCCAGGGCCATCACCAGGTAGAGGTCGGGGACGCCCACGAACGCGGCCGCCGCCGTCACCAGGCAGATCCAGGCGCCGAGGGCGAACTGCGTCCGCTCCTGCCAGGCCGCGCCCTGGCCGAGGTAGAGGACGCCGACCACCAGGCACGGGATCGTGTTCGCGAGCACGCCGGCCATCGGGCCGTCGGCGACCTCGCTGCGCATGACCGCCGCCATCACCGCGAACACCGTCACGAAGGCGACGGCCCACCCGAGCCCGAGCATCGCGCCGATTCGGGACGACTCGCCCCGCACGCCGGCGGTGCGGCGCGAGATGTGGACGACCGTCGTCACGAGGGCTGCGGCGAGCAGGACGCCGAACACCGCGAACCCGAGCCCCGACGGCGACGGTCCGGCCGCCGTCTCGCGGGTCGTCGCGTGGAGGGCGAGGTAGCCGACGAGCCAGGCGACGCCCCAAGCCGCGAAGATGACGCGCCCGTCCACCTCGACCGCGTCGCGGACGCGCGCACGCTGGGCCTCGATCAGCGCGAGCGACTCGGCTGGGTCGAGCCCCTGCTCGTCGGGGGTGGTGGTGGGGTGCGGGTCCATGGCTGCCTCCTGGCAAATCACTTTGTGCTGCAAACCACTCTGCAGGCACAGCAGACGGCCGTCAACCCCCGTGGGGGTCGACGGCCGTCGGTGGTGCGATCGAGGCGCTAGTGCACGCTCTCGGCCTCGCCGCGGGCGAAGGCCTCCTCGTCGAACGGGAGCTCGCCGGCGAGCACGCGGTGGACGCGCTCGTGGTCGACCTGGTGCGTCCAGGTGCCGATCAGGACGGTGGCGACGGCGTTGCCCGCGTAGTTGGTCAGGGCCCGCGCCTCGGACATGAACCGGTCGATGCCGACGATGAGGCCGACGCCGTCCAAGAGGTCGGGGCGGTGCGACGCCAGGCCGCCGGCGAGGGTCGCCAGGCCCGCGCCGGTGACACCGGCTGCGCCCTTGGACGCGATGATCATGAAGACCAGCAGACCGACCTGCTCGCCGATCGAGAACGGCTTGTCGAGCGCCTCGGCGATGAACAGCGAGGCCATCGTCAGGTAGATCGCGGTGCCGTCGAGGTTGAACGAGTACCCGGTGGGCACCGTGACCCCGACGACCGGGCGCGCGACGCCCAGGTGCTCCATCTTGCCGATCAGGCGGGGCAGGGCCGACTCCGACGACGACGTCGACACGATGAGCAGGAACTCGCGCCCGAGGTACTTGAGCAGCATCAGGACGTTGACGCGCGCCACGAGCCACAGCAGCGTCCCGAGCACGATCACCACGAACAGGAAGCACGTGATGTAGAAGGCGATCATCAGCTTGAGCAGGCCGAGCAGGGCCGAGCCTCCCGTCGCCCCGACGACGGCCGCGATCGCGCCGAACGCGCCGACCGGGGCGGCCCACATGATCATCGCGAGCACCTTGAACACGATCTTCTGCAGGTGTCCGATGCCGCGCAGGATCGGCTGGCCAGCCTCGCCCATGCTCTGCAGCCCGAACCCGACGAGCAGCGCGACGAACAGGGCCTGCAGCACCGAGCCCTCGGTCAGCGACGAGACGATCGTCGTCGGGATGATGCTGAGCAGGAAGCCGCTGAGCCCCTCGGCCTCGGCCGGCGCCTGGTCGCGTCCGGCCTGCGCGATGGAGTCGGTGATGTTGAGGCCGTCGCCCGGCTGGATCAGGTTGCCGACGACCAGGCCGATGACCAGCGCCACGGTGGACATCGTGATGAAGTACCCGAGCGCGAGCCCGCCCACCTTGCCGACGCTGGCGGCCTCGCGCACCGAGCCGATGCCGAGCACGATGGTGCAGAAGATGACCGGGCCGATCATCATCTTGATCAGGTTGACGAACGCGTCGCCGATCGGCTTGAGCGCGACGGCGTCCTCGCCGAGGACGAAGCCGGTGAGGATGCCGAGCGCCACCGCGACGATGACGGCGATGTAGAGCCAGTGGGTGCGGTCGCGCTTCTTGGTGGCCGGAGGCGGCTCGTCGCCGGCGGCGCTCCTGCTGTCGGGCTCGGGCATGGTGGGCCTCCTGCGTCGGGGTGGGTGGCCCGCGTCACGCTAGCGCCGACGGTTGGGTGGCGCACGCAACCCCCGGCCCGCCCACGACGCCGGGGTCGGGATCACGGTGAGAATCTGCACCTTGAGCGGAATCGACTCAACCCTGCACTGGTTGAACCAGAGGAACCGTCAGAACATTGGGGGGAACCCGTTCCCTCCGCACGCCCCAGGGGGTCACACACATGGACGCAAGCAAGCTCACCACCCGCACCCGCCAGGCCGTCGAGGCCGCGATCTCGGCGGCTGCGACGGCCGGCAACCCGAACGTGGAGCCGGTCCACGTCCTGCAGGCGCTGCTCGCCCAGGACGGCGGCACCGCCGTGCCGCTGCTGACCGCGGCCGGCGTCGACGCCGCGCAGGTCGTGGAGGACGCCGCGAAGTCCGCCGCCACGCTGCCCGCCGCCCAGGGCCGGGCCGTCCAGGCGCCTTCGTGGTCGCGCTCGACGCTCGAGGCGTTCCAGCGCGCGCAGGACCTCGCCGCCGAGATGGGCGACGAGTTCGTCGCCTCCGAGCACGTGCTCGTGGGGCTCGCCACCGTCGACTCGCCGGTCCGCGACCTGCTCGTCGGGGCGGGCGCGACGCCCGACGCGCTGCGCGAGGCCTTCGGCACCGTGCGCGGGGCCGGCAAGGTCACCAGCCCGGACGCCGAGGACGCCTACCAGGCGCTGGAGAAGTACGGCGTCGACCTCACCGAGGTGGCCCGCGAGGGCGGCCTCGACCCGGTGATCGGCCGCGACACCGAGATCCGGCGCGTGGTGCAGGTGCTCAGCCGCCGCACCAAGAACAACCCCGTGCTGATCGGCGACCCCGGCGTCGGCAAGACCGCCGTCGTCGAGGGACTGGCCCAGCGCATCGTCGACGGCGACGTGCCCGAGTCGCTGCGCGGACGCCGGTTGATCTCGCTCGACCTCGCGGCGATGGTCGCGGGCGCCAAGTACCGCGGCGAGTTCGAGGAGCGGCTCAAGGCCGTGCTCGCCGAGATCAAGGACTCCGACGGCCAGGTCATCACCTTCATCGACGAGCTGCACACCGTCGTGGGTGCCGGTGCCTCCGGCGACGGCTCGATGGACGCCGGCAACATGCTCAAGCCGCTGCTCGCCCGCGGCGAGCTGCGGATGATCGGCGCCACCACGCTCGACGAGTACCGCGAGAACGTCGAGAAGGACCCCGCGCTCGAGCGTCGCTTCCAGCAGGTGCTGGTGGGCGAGCCGAGCGTCGAGGACACCGTCGCGATCCTGCGCGGTCTCAAGGAGAAGTACGAGGCGCACCACAAGGTCGAGATCGCGGACGCCGCGCTGGTCGCCGCGGCCACGCTGTCCGACCGCTACATCCCCGGACGCCAGCTGCCCGACAAGGCCATCGACCTGATCGACGAGGCCAGCAGCCGCCTGCGCATGGAGATCGACTCCAGCCCCGTCGAGATCGACGAGCTGCGCCGCGCCGCCGACCGGATGCGGATGGAGGAGATGCACCTCGACCGCGAGCAGGACGACGCCAGCCGCGAGCGCCTCGCCAAGCTGCGCTCGGACCTCGCCGACGCCGAGGAGCGCCTGCGCGGCCTGGAGGCGCGCTGGGAGGACGAGCGCCGCAGCCTGAACGCCGTCGGCGAGATCAAGGAGCGGATCGACGGACTGCGGATAGAGCTCGACAGGACCGAGCGCGAGTCCATGGTGTTGCCCGAAGGGGAGAGCAAGCACCGCCTTCTGGCGCGACGACTGGAAATTGAGCGCGAAGTGGCCCAGCTTCAGACGCGTTCGGCAGAAGCCCAGGCCGCCGAGGCCGCCGCCAGCGGCGACCGCATGGTGGCCGAGGAGGTCGGCCCCGATGACGTCGCCGAGGTGGTGGCCGCCTGGACGGGCATCCCCACGGGCCGTCTGCTCGAGGGCGAGACCGGCAAGCTGCTGCGGATGGAGGACGAGCTCGGCCGTCGCCTGATCGGGCAGAAGGCCGCCGTCACGGCCGTGTCGGACGCCGTCCGTCGCGCGCGGGCCGGGATCTCCGACCCCGACCGCCCCACCGGCTCGTTCCTGTTCCTCGGACCCACCGGCGTGGGCAAGACCGAGCTGGCCAAGGCGCTCGCGGACTTCCTGTTCGACGACGAGCGCGCGATCGTCCGCATCGACATGAGCGAGTACGCCGAGAAGCACTCGACCGCCCGCCTGGTCGGCGCGCCCCCCGGGTACGTCGGCCACGACGAGGGCGGCCAGCTCACCGAGGCGGTGCGGCGGCGTCCGTACAGCGTCGTGCTGCTCGACGAGGTCGAGAAGGCGCACCCCGAGGTGTTCGACGTGCTCCTGCAGGTGCTCGACGACGGACGCCTGACCGACGGCCAGGGCCGCACGGTCGACTTCCGCAGCACGATCATCGTGCTGACGTCGAACCTCGGATCGGCGTTCCTGGCCGACCCCACGCTCGACCGGGACGCCAAGGACGCCGCGGTGATGGGCGTGGTGCGCTCGTCGTTCAAGCCCGAGTTCCTCAACCGGCTCGACGAGGTCGTCATGTTCGACCCGCTCGGCACCGAGGAGCTGACGCGCGTCGTCGACCTGCAGGTCGCGTCGCTCGCGTCGCGCCTGGAGGCCCGGAGGATCGGGCTCGAGGTGACCGAGGCCGCCAAGGAGTGGCTCGCCGTCACCGGGTTCGACCCCGCCTACGGCGCTCGTCCGCTGCGCCGACTGGTGCAGCAGGCGATCGGCGACCGGCTGGCCCGCTCGATCCTGTCGGGCGAGGTGCGCGACGGCGACGCCGTCCGGGTGGACGTCGACCACGCCGAGGGCGCCGACGGCCTCACGGTGACGCCCGTCGACTGACCTGCCGGCCCGACCCGGGTCCGCGCCTGCCCGTCCGGCAGGCGCGGACCGGGTGGGAGACTGGTGGCATGGCCGACCGGACGACCACCCCGCCCCGACCCCGCCGGGTCACCGTCGCCTGCCTGATCGCAGGGGCGGCGGCCGCCTGGGTCCTCGTGCAGGCGATGGTGCTGATGGCGAGCCAGGGCTCGCTCGAGCAGCAGGAGTGGATCGCCTCGCAGCTGCGCGAGAGCGGCCTGGACGGTCAGGTCACCGTGGCCGAGGCGCTGCCGTGGCTGCGCTGGATCCTGATGGGCGCGGCGGCGTTCTCCGTCGTCGTCATCGTGTTCTCGGTCTTCACCGCGCGCGGCCACCTCGCGTCCCGGATCGGCCTGACGATCGTCGGCGTGCTCGCCGCGCTGGCGTTCGTCCTGCTGCTCAGCTTCGGCGGCGTGCTCCCCGCGGCGCTGATGACGTACGGCGTGGCGTCGCTGTGGTCGCCGGAGGGCCGCGCCTGGTTCGCCGCCGTGCGCGCCCAGGAGCGGGGCGAGCCCCTGCCCGCCGCCGGACGGCCCGACCCGTTCGCGGCCGCGCCGCGCGAGACCGACGCCCCGCGCGCGGACGACACGCCCCGCGACCTCGCCTCGTCGCCGTCCCCGCCCGTCACCTGGCCCACCGCCCGTCCGCAGGCCGACCGGCCGCCCGCCCAGGACGCAGGGCCGCGGCCCGGCGAGCGCCCGTTCGCGGCCGGGCCGCAGACCCCGCAGGGGTGGGGGCAGCCGACGGGCCACCAGCCCTGGCAGCAGCCCCACCAGCGGCCGGCCACCACGTCCACCCCGCGGTCGGTGAACGTCGCGGTGGTCCTCGCGTCGGTGATGAGCGGGCTGATGGTGCTCCTGCTCGGGGCCAACGCGCTGATCTACCTCGCCTCGCCCGAGCAGTACCGCGAGATCGTCTCCAGCCAGTCCGCGATGACCGAGCTGACCGCCCAGACCGGCCTGGAGCTCGTCGAGCTGACCCGCATCATGTTCGTCGCGACGTCGGTGGGCACGCTGCTGGCGGTCGTCAGCCTGGTGTCGGCGCTGCTGCTCCTCGCCCGGATGAAGGCGGCGCGCGTCGTGCTGACCATCCTCTCGGCGGCCACCTTCGCGGTCTCCCTGGCCGCGTTCCCGCTCGGCCTGGTGTGGGCGGCGGGGGCCGCGGCCACCATCGTGCTGATCTGGCGCGCCGACGCCAACGCCTGGTTCCGGGGCTGACTCCCGCCCGGGGCGTGAGACACGCCACGGAGCCGTCCGGAGTTGCCGTGTGATGTGCGCGGGGGCGGGCGACGCGAGTAGTTTGCTGGTATGAGCCTTGCGAACCGTCAGCCTGGTACCCGGCCGCACGTCGTCGTCGTCGGCGGCGGCTTCGGCGGTCTGTCGGCCGTGCGCAACCTCCGCAAGGCCGACGTCGACGTCACGCTGATCGACCGCCACACCTACAACACGTTCCAGCCGCTGCTCTACCAGGTCGCGACCGCCAGCCTGAACCCCGGCGACATCACGTGGTTCCTGCGGGCGGTGCGCTCGGACCAGGACAACGTCCGGTACCTCAAGGGCACCGTGCTGTCGATGGACCACGACGCGCGCACCATCCGCCTCGACGGCGGCCAGCTGGTCTCGTACGACTACCTGGTGATCGCCGCCGGCGTCACCACGAACTACTTCGGCGTCAAGGGCGCCGAGGAGAACTCGATGCCGCTGTACAAGCGCTCGCAGGCGCTCGCGGTGCGCGACAAGTTCTTCGCCAACCTTGAGGACGCGGCCGTCAACGGCCAGGACCGCGACCTGCGCATCGTCGTCGTGGGCGGTGGCGCCACCGGCGTCGAGACCGCCGGCGCGTTCGCCGAGCTGCGCAACAAGGACATGGCCACCACGTACCCCGAGCTCGACCGCAAGCGCACGCACATCACGCTCGTCGAGCAGGCGCCGTTCGTCCTCGCGCCCTTCGCGCCCAAGCTGCGCGACTACGCCAAGAAGTCGCTCGAGAAGCGCGACGTCGACCTCCGCCTCAACACCGGTGTCAAGGAGGTCCGTCCCGACGGCGTCGTCGTGGGCGACGACGAGTTCCTGCCCGCGGGCATCGTCATCTGGGCCACGGGCGTCACCGCGCACCCCGTCGTCAAGGACTGGGGCGTGCCGCAGGGCCGCGGCGGCCGGATCATGGTCGACGACCACCTGCGCGTCCAGGGCTTCCCGCGCGTCTTCGCCGTCGGCGACATCGGCGTCGAGGACGGCGACCGCGCCCTCCCGCAGCTGGCCCAGCCGGCGCTGCAGGGCGGCAAGTACGTCGCCAAGCTGATCAAGTCCGAGCTCAAGGGCCAGGACCACAAGCCGTTCAAGTACGGCGACAAGGGCACGATGGCCACCATCGGACGCAGCTCGGCCGTGGCCGACATCGCGCACGGCCCCCGCCTCACCGGCTTCCTGGCGTGGATGATCTGGATGGCGATCCACATCCTCACGCTGCTGGGCAACCGCAACCGGCTGAACACCCTGATCAACCTCACGGTCAAGTACCTGACGCCGAGCACCAACGCGATCGTCGGCGAGACGCCGCCCGTCGCGCTGCGTCGCCGCGAGCCCGGCCCGGCCCTCACCGGCGGCGAGGCCGGCGAGCTGGACGAGCCCGCGCGCGAGCGCGACGGCGGTGAGCGCGGCGCGGTCGCGGCCGACGACGCGCACCCCGACCACGCGGGCGAGCCCACCCCCGAGGCCGGCGAGGGCGACCAGGACGTCCGCGTGCCGGACGGCGTCCACCCGGAGGGCACCACCGAGCCCGACCCGCAGTTCGATCCCCAGCTCGACCTGGGTGCCGACTCCGACGAGTCGCGCACCGGCGCGTCCACCGGCCACTCCTGACGCACCACGCACGACGGCCCCCGACCTCTCGCGAGATCGGGGGCCGTCGTGCGTGCCCTGCCGGTCAGTCCTGGTGCAGCATGGCGGCGCCGAGCATGCCCTCGGGGACGCCGAGCCCCTCGACGAGCGTCAGCGCGTGCGGGCGCAGCTCCTGGCAGAGCCGGTTGACCAGGGTCGGGATCTCCTTGGCGCGCGAGACCGTCAGGCGCTTGTGCTCGATGAACCACGCGCGGTCGGCCTCGAGCACCGACAGCGCGTAGAGGTCGCAGACCCTCTCCAGCAGGGCCTTGGCCTCGGGGTCGGCGGTGGCCTCGATGCCGGCGACGAACGCCTCCAGCACGACGCGGTCGACGTGCGCGCGACCGACGGCGACGACGTGGTCCTGGGCGGCGTTGAAGATCGCGAACGCGTCGGCGCCGTCCTTGCGGGCGCGCTGCAGGCGCCGCGCGGCCGTCTCGAGCAGGTGCTTCTCGCGCTCCTCGAACAGCCCGATCTGGGTGCCGCGCGACAGCAGGTCGGCGTCGTCGCCGAGCGGCGAGGCGTCGACGAGGCGCTGGATCAGGCTCTGCGCCGCGGTGCGCTCGACGACGACGTCGGCCACCGTCCTGGTCGCGAAGCGGACCATGCCGAGCGGGTCGAGCCCGCCGACCTCGCTCGCGTAGGCGGTGAGCAGCTCCTTGGCCACCAGCTGGGTGAGGACGTGGTTGTCGCCCTCGAACGTGGTGAAGACGTCGGTGTCGGCCTTGAGCAGCACGAGCCGGTTCTCGGCGAGGTAGCCGGCGCCGCCGCAGGCCTCGCGGGCCTCCTGGATGGCGGTGGTGGCGTGCCAGGTGTTGGCCGCCTTGAGCCCGGCGGCGCGCCCCTCGAGCTCGCGCTGCGCATGCTCGTCGGGGTCGTCGGCGCTCTGGACGTCGTGCATCGCCGCGACCAGCTCGTTCTGGGCGAACTGGAGGGCGTACGACTTCGCGACGAGCGGGAACAGCCGACGCTGGTGCAGCAGGTAGTCCATGAGCAGGACCTCGTCATCGCTGCCCGGGGCGCCGAACTGGCGGCGCTGCAGGGCGTAGCGGACGGCGATCGACAGACCGACGCGGGCGGCCGCACCTCCGGCGCCGCCGACGCTCACGCGTCCGCGGATCAGGGTGCCGAGCATGGTGAAGAAGCGTCGGCCGACGTTCTCGATCGACGAGGAGTAGGTGCCGTCGGGGGCCACGTCGGCGTACCGGTTGAGCAGGTTCTCGCGCGGCACGCGCACCTGCTCGAAGACGATGCGGCCGTTGTCGACGCCCGCGAGGCCGGCCTTGGGCCCGCAGTCGGACGTCGTCACGCCGGGGAGGTCGTGGCCCTCGTCGTCGCGGATGGGCACCACGAAGCAGTGCACGCCGTGCGTCTCGCCCCCGGTGACGAGCTGGGCGAAGACCGCGGCGATCGTCGCGTGCTGCCCGGCGCCGCCGATGTAGTCCTTGCGCGCGGACGCGGTGGGCGTCTGCAGCACGAACTCCTCGGTGGCGGGGTCGTACGTCGCGGTGGTCTCGAGCTCCTGGACGTTGCTGCCGTGCCCGGTCTCGGTCATCGCGAAGCAGCCGAGCAGGTCGAGGTCGATGAGCGGCTTGATGTACGCACGGTGGTGACGCTCGGTGCCGAGGTTCTCGATCGCGCCGCCGAACAGGCCCCACTGCACGCCGGCCTTGACCATCAGCGAGAGGTCGGCGTACGCGAGCATCTCGAACGCGGTGACCGACGCGCCCACGTCGCCGCTGCCGCCGTGGTCGACCGCGAAGCCCATCGCGGGCGTGCCGGTCTCGACGAGCAGCTTCATCTGCTCGAGCACCTTGGCGCGGGCGGTGGGGGAGTCCAGGAGGGGGTCGGTGAGCAGCGCCGCCTCGGCGAGCTCCTGACGCGACTGCGCCTTGATGTCGTGCCAACGTCCGTCGAGCGCGTCACGGACGCGCAGCCCGATCGGCTGGTCCTGCGTGGTGTCCATGACCGCGATGTTACTCCGGGGTAGCTCGATGTGCCGTCGATCGTGTCACGTCCCACGCCGCACTCGGTGGGGGTGGTGCGGGCGACCTAGGCTGGACGGCGTGAGCACCACGACGTCCGCGGGAGCGACGGTCGACGACGCCTGCGAGCTGCTCGCCGGGCGGCGGCTGTTCGTGCTGACGGGGGCAGGGGTCTCGACGGACTCCGGCATCCCCGACTACCGCGGCCCGGGGTCGGTGCCGCGCACGCCGATGACCTACCAGGAGCTGCTCACCGGACGCGCCGCGCAGCAGCGCTACTGGGCGCGCGCCCACGTCGGGTGGGCCCGGATGCGGGCCGCGGCGCCCAACGAGTCGCACCACGCGCTGCGCGCGATGGAGGTCGACGGACGTCTGGCCGGTCTGGTCACGCAGAACGTCGACGGCCTGCACGAGGCGGCCGGTCACGACGACCTCGTCGCGCTGCACGGGCGCATCCACGAGGTGGTCTGCCTGCGCTGCGACGAGGTGACGTCGCGCCGGTCCCTGCACGAGCGGCTCACCCACCTGAACCCCGGCTGGTCCGAGCAGGACGCCGCGGTGGCGCCCGACGGCGACGCCGTCCTCGAGGACACCGCGGGCTTCGTCCTCGCCGACTGCCTGCGCTGCGGGGGCGCGCTCAAGCCGCACGTCGTGTTCTTCGGCGAGAACGTCCCCAAGCCCCGCGTGCAGCGCGCCTTCGACATGCTCGAGGCGTCGGACGCGGTCCTCGTCGCGGGCTCGTCGCTGCAGGTGATGTCGGGCCTGCGCTTCGTCCGGCGCGCGGCCAAGGACGGCACGCCGGTCGTCATCGTCAACCGCGGTGCCACCCGCGGCGACGACCTCGCGACGCTCCACGTCGACGCCGGCTGCAGCGACGCGCTGACGACGCTCGCCACCGCCCTGCACTGAGCCGCGGCCGCCCCTGCGGCGGACGTCACACCCCTCCACCTGGCAACCACCTGGGGATCGGCGTAGCGTATCCATCGAAACGAAACCGTTTCGTTCAGTTGGAGGGACGCGATGACGAGCAGGATGTCGACCGAGCGGGTCGCCGAGCTGCACGCCGCGGTCCTCGCGATCCTCGCCGAGGACGGCTACGACCGGTTGACGATGGACCGGGTCGCCGCCGACGCCCGCACCAGCAAGGCCACGCTCTACCGCCAGTGGGGCGACAAGGAGACGCTGGTCGTCGACGCCCTCGGCACCCTGCTGCCGGTCGAGCCCGAGGTGCCCGACACCGGCTCGGTGCGCGGCGACCTCGAGGCGCTGATGTGCGACCACGCCGACAAGCCCGACATCGAGATGACGATCGTCGGCGCCATCGTGCACGCCTGCCGCACCAACCCCGACCTCGCCGCGGGAGTCCGCGACAACGTCGTCGCCGCCCAGCGCGCCACCTTCGACACCATCGTCGAGCGGGGCGTGCAGCGCGGGGAGATCGAGCCCGACCGCCCCGCGATCGAGTTCGTGCTCCCGCTGCTCATCGGCCCCGCCCTGCTGCGCGAGGTCATCGACGGCGAGCCGTCCGACCCCGTCTACATGCTCCGCTTCGTCGACGCCGTGCTGCTGCCGGCGCTCGGCATCACCTCCTGACCCGCACCACCCCACGCACCACCCGCACCGTCGAAGGATCCTCATGGCCTGGTACCTCTACCGGCTCGGACGCTGGTCGTTCCGCAGCCGCAAGCTCGTGCTCTCGCTCTGGCTCGCCCTGCTCGTGCTCGCCGGAGCCGGCGCCGCGACGCTCTCGGGCCCGACGTCCGACCAGTTCAGCGTGCCCGGCATCGAGTCGGTCAAGGCGTTCGACCTGATCAAGGAGCGCACGCCCCAGGCCGCGCCCGACGGCGCCACCGCGCGCGTCGTGTTCGAGGCGCCCGCGGGCCAGAGCGTCACCGAGGGGGCTAACAAGGCGGCGATCGACGCCACGCTGAAGAGCCTGGAGTCGCCCGACGCCACGATCACCAGCCCCGAGGCGGGCGGCACGATCTCCGAGAACGGCCGCGTCGCCTACGCCACCATCTCCTACGCCGAGCAGGCGACGTCGCTGAGCTCGGCGGTGAAGTCGTCGCTCGAGGACGCCCCGCAGATCGGCGAGGACGCGGGCCTGCGCGTCGAGGTCGGCGGCGACGCGCTCACCGAGCTGCCCGAGACCGGCAGCAGCGAGGCCATCGGCGTCGGCCTGGCCCTGGTCATCCTCGTCATCACCTTCGGCTCGCTGGTGGCCGCCGGCATGCCGCTCGTCACCGCCCTGGTGGGCGTGGGCATCGGCGTCGCGGGCATCACCACGCTCACCGGGTTCATGGACCTCGGCTCGACGACGCCCATCCTCGCCACGATGCTCGGCCTGGCGGTCGGCATCGACTACGCGCTGTTCATCGTCTCGCGCTACCGGCACGAGATCCGCACCGGACGAGAGCCCGAGGACGCGATCGGACGCGCCGTCGGCACCGCCGGCTCCGCGGTGGTCTTCGCAGGCCTGACGGTGATCATCGCCCTGCTCGGCCTGTCGATCGTCGGCATCTCGTTCCTCACCGAGATGGGCATCGCCGCCGCCGCGACGGTCTTCGTGGCCGTGCTCATCGCCCTGACGCTGCTGCCCGCGCTCGCCGGGTTCGCCGGGAAGCGGATCCTCTCGGGCCGCATCCCCGGCCTGCGCGGCCGCGACCCCGAGGACGGCTCGGGCAAGCCCACCGCCGGACGTCGCTGGGTCGACTTCGTGACCAAGCGCAAGCTCCCGGTCTTCCTGGTCGGCATCGTCGCGGCCGGCGTGGTCGCCGTCCCCGCGCTGTCGCTGCAGCTCGCGCTGCCCGACGACGGCACCGCCCCCGCGGAGAGCTCGGCCCGTCAGGCCTACGACCTGATCTCGGAGAACTTCGGGCCCGGGGCGAACGGCCCCCTGCTCGCGGTGGTCGACACCAAGGGTGCCGACGACCCGGCAGCCGCCGTCCAGGACGTGACCGACCGGATCGGTGCCATCAAGACCGACATCGCGACCGTCGTCCCGGCGTCGCCGGCCGACCCGTCCGACACCGAGGCCGTCCAGGCCTACGAGGGCCAGCTGCAGCAGGCGCAGTACGCGATCGTCACCGTCATCCCCAAGAGCGGGCCGTCGGACGCCGACACCCAGCAGCTCGTCGACACGATCCGCGCGGACGTGCGCGGCGTCGAGGCGCAGACGGGCGCCGAGGTGCTCGTCACGGGCCAGACGGCCGTGGGCGTCGACGTCTCGGAGTCGCTGCAGGACGCGTTCCCGCGGTACCTGCTGGTGGTCGTCGGGCTCGCCTTCATCCTGCTGATGACCGTCTTCCGCTCGATCCTCGTGCCGCTCAAGGCCGTGCTCGGCTTCCTGGTGACGGTCGTGGTGTCCCTGGGCGCCACCACCGCGGTGTTCCAGTGGGGCTGGCTGTCGGGCGTGCTCGGCGTCGACAACCCCGGTCCGGTGATCAGCCTGCTGCCGCTGCTGCTCACAGGCATTCTGTTCGGCCTCGCGATGGACTACGAGGTGTTCCTGGTCTCGCGCATGCGCGAGGAGTACGTGCACGGACGGCCCGCGCAGGAGGCCGTCACCCACGGCTTCCAGTACGGCGCCCGCGTCGTGACGGCCGCCGCGGCGATCATGGTCGGCGTCTTCGGCAGCTTCGCCTTCAGCGACCAGGCCATCGTCAAGTCGATCGGCTTCGGTCTCGCGATCGGCATCCTGGCCGACGCGTTCCTGGTGCGCATGACGCTGGTGCCCGCCGTGATGGCGATGATCGGCGACAAGGCCTGGTGGCTGCCGCGCTGGCTCGACAGGATCCTGCCGAACCTCGACATCGAGGGCGAGCGGCTGCTGAAGCACCTCGAGCCCGAGGCCGACCGGGACAAGCCGGACGGCCCGCCCCACGGTCCGCACGGCACGCACGAGGCGACGTCGGGCGCCCACGCCAGGTGACCACCGCACCTGCGGCCGGTCGCGGCCGCCTCCTCACGGGGGCGGCCGTGCTCGTTCTCGTCGCGCAGTACGCCGTGGCCGAGGTGGTCGCGGCCCTGGCCTGGACGGGCGGCCGCTACGACTGGGCCGACGACTACGTCAGCGACCTCGGCGCCGTGCCCTGCCGACCGGGCGGCTGCTCGAGCCTGTGGTGGCTGTTCGACGCGTCCCTGGTGCTGCACGCCTCGCTCGTGCTGACGGCCGCGCTGCTGCTGTCGCCGCTCGTCGGACGCGGGCGGCGTGCCGTCCTCGCGCTGTTCGTCGTCACCGCGCTCGGCAACGCGCTCGTCGGGTTGTTCCCGCTTGGCGCCGACGGCGGCGACACCACCCACTACGTCGGCGCCGTGCTCGCGATCGGCGGGGCGAGCCTCGCGGTGGGGCTGGTCGGCGTGCTCTGCGTGCGCCGTCCGGGACGCCGGGCCTACGGGTGGGTGACGCTCGCCTGCGCCGCCACCGGTCTCGCCGGCATCGTCGCCCTGGGCCTGGACGCCCCTCCCGGTCTCGGCGAGCGCGTCGCGATCTGGCCGATCGTCGCCTGGTACGTCGGCACGGGCGTGCTGCTCCTGCGCGGGAGGCGGGTCAACGCCTGAGTCGGGCGTCCTCGACGAAGGCGCGAGCCGGACGGGCCCAGAGCAACGCGGCCGCGGCGATCGTCACGACGCCCGTGACTCCCGCGGTCACGAACGTCCACGGCGAGTACTGCGGCATCGGCGCCGCGAATCCTGCCGCGGACCCCGAGACCATCACGACCAGCGGCAGCGTGACGGCCGACGAGGCCGCCAGGGCGGCCAGGATCGTCGCGACGGCACGCGGCCACGCCTGGCCGTCGGCGGTGGCCCAGGCCGCGACGCCCCACACGGTCGCGTTCGCCACCGCCGAGAGACCGATGGCCACCTGCATCCCGCGGAACGCCACGTCCAGGACGGCCAGGAACGCGGCGCGTGCCTCCTCGCTGCTGAGGTCGGGTCCGGTGACCAGGGTCGGCCCGAACCACGAGTCCGCGGTGGCGACGGTGACCGCTGCGCCGGTCAGCCCCACCGCCACCTGCAGCAGCATCAGGCCCGCGGCGACCGTGACCACCGTCGGGCGACCCGACGGGGCGTCCGAGCCCGGTGTCGTGCGCGTCATCGTCGTCCCCCGAGTCCGTGCCGCGCCTCTCCCGTGGACGCGGACCGGTGCGCACACCGTAGTGGCGGGGCGCGGGTCGCGCGCGCCGGCGAGGAAGGCCCGCCTAGGGTGCGGCGACCAGCACGTCGTCGAGCGACAGGACGAGCGGGGCGTTCGTGGCCGAGCTCGACAGGTAGCTGCTGACGCCCACGGCACCGGGTGCCTGCAGGGCCGCCGTGGAGTCGGTGGCGGTGCGCTGCCAGGCGGTCGGCTCGGTGGTGCCGGCCTTCCACACCCGGGCCTGCAGCGTGGTGGGGCTCGTGCCGGTCACCCGCAGCCGCACGAGCAGGCGGTCGCCGGGGGCGTAGGTGACCCCTGTCGACACCGGGGTCGCGAGGACGGTCGTGGTCGACCCGACGACGCGCACGAGCCGCACCGTGACCGCGCCGTTGGCCGTCACGACGACGGGAGCCGCGTAGGTGCCGCCGGCGTTCCGGCGACCGACCACGTCGGTGTACAGGCCCGAGCCCGTGACGGCCTTGTCGGTCGACAGGCTGAGCGAGAGGTCGGCGGTCGTGGTGGAGACCTGGTTCAGCATGCCGGACAGCGTGAGGCCCGGCGTGGGGAACGTGAGCCGCCCGGCGCCGCCGGACACCGCGTAGCGCGACGCCGTGCCCGAGACCGTCCACGCGCCTCCGACGTCGGCGGTGCCGAGACCGTTCGCGACCGTGCGCCCGAAGCCGTCCTGCGCGATCGGGGTCGCTCCGGCGGCGACGGTCACCGTGCGGGTGGTCGTGCCGGTGGCCCCGTCGTCGTCGGTGACGGTGAGCCGCGCGGTGTACGTCCCCGCACCCGCGTAGGTGTGGGAGGGCATGGCGCCCGTGCCGCTGTCGCCGTCACCGAAGTCCCAGGCGTAGGAGGCGATCGTCCCGTCGGTGTCGCTCGACCCGCGACCGTCGAAGGTGCAGTCGAGCGCGGCGCACGACGAGGTGAAGGACGCCGCCGGCGGCTGGTTGGTCGGTGTCGCGTCCTGGTCGATGGTGAAGGCGTCGGCGAAGGTCCCGCCGGCGGCCCGGTCGAAGGAGGCCGAGAGCCTCGTGGCCGTGGCCCGGACGAGCAGGTTGCCCCACGTCGGGTCGGCGTTGAGCGCCGAGTAGGTGGCGAAGTAGGGAGCCTCGGGGTCGTCGGGGTTCGCGTCACGGTAGGTCTGCCCGCCGGTGCCGACGGTCGCGATGACGGTGCCGGCACCCTTGCGGAGCGCCGACCCCGCGTCGGCCACGCAGGCCGGCGTGTAGGTGGCCGGGACGATGGCCGTGCATCCCGTGCCGAGCGCGAGCTGCTTGGTGCGCTGGTACATGTGCTCGTGGCCGTTGAGGACGAGGTCGACCTTCTTCTGCACCAGCAGGTTGGTGATGTCGGGGCCGGCCGGGCACGCGTAGACGCCGATCGTCAGGCACGGCATGTGGGTGCCGACCACGACCCACGGCACCTGCGCGGCGCGCGCGCCGTCGATGGCCGCGGCGGTCCAGGCGTACTCGGGGGTGCCGCTGGCGTAGGTCTGCAGGCCGCTGGGATAGGTGATGCCGGGCGAGATCATCACGAACCGCACCACGGGGTCCTCGCGCGGGACGTCGACGTAGTACTGACGGCCGTAGGTGCCGACCGCGCCGGGGAGCTGGTTGGGCAGGCAGGCCGAGAAGTCGTTGATGTTGCCGTTCTGGCCGTTGGACTCGTGGTTGCCCGACACCAGCTCGAAGGCGAAGCCCTGCCCCACGCGGGCCTTCACGAAGTCGCACCACTGCTGCTCGGCGCCGGTGGCGCCGTAGGACAGGTCGCCGACCGCGAGGTGCAGGTCGGGTGCGAGCTCGCGCACCCGGTTCAGCGTCGCCGAGGAGTTCGTCCCCGCAGCGATGTCGCCCGACGCGGTGAACGAGACGGTGCCTGCGACGGCCGCGGCGTCGACGGCGGCGGGCGCGGCGGTGCGTCCGAGGTCGGCGGTGGCGAGGCCGCCCGCCGTCAGCAGCAGCGCGGTGAGGGCGGTGGCGGTGCGGCGCAGGTTCGGCATGACGGTGGCTCCTCGGGAATGGTGTGACCCACGTCACGCTAGGACCGAGCGGGGTCCCGTGGCGCCGATCGGGGGCGATCTCGTCCGTCCGTGCGCAGAGACCGTCCAGGTGGACGATCGTCCCGGCGAGGTTCGTGGCACGAGACGCGTGCGTGTGAGCCGTCCGTGTGGTACAAAGTGAGGCATGACCAACTTGAGCCTGCACCTCCCCGCCGAGACCTCCCCGGTCGCCGTCGGCGTGGTGCGTCTGCTGGCCTTCCTGGTCGCGTTCGTCGGCGCCGTCGCGCTGCTCGCCGCCCTCGCCGGCTGAGCGCATCGCCTGAGGTCACCCTCAGCGCCTAGGCTGGGGTCGTGACCATCGAACGCCCCGGTGCGGCCACCGAGGACTACCTGAAGACGATCTTCGCCCTGACCGAGTGGGACCCCGACGCCACCGTCACGACGGCAGCCGTCGCCGCCGGTCTCGAGGTGTCGGCGTCGTCGGTCTCGGCGATGGTCCGCAAGATGGGTGGCAACGGCCTGGTCGACCACCGTCGGTACGGCGCGATCGCCCTGACCGAGCGCGGTCGCACCGAGGCCCTGCAGGTCGTGCGACGCCACCGGCTGATCGAGACCTACCTCGTCGAGGCCCTGGGCTACACCTGGGACGAGGTGCACGACGAGGCCGAGGTGCTCGAGCACGCCGTCTCGGGCACGCTCGTCGACCGGATGGACGACGCGCTCGGCCACCCCTGGCGCGACCCGCACGGCGACCCCATCCCGACGCCCGAGGGGACGCTGCACCAGCCCGTCTCGCGCCGCCTGAGCGAGCTCGACGTCGGGGAGCGCGGGTTCGTCGCACGCATCAACGACGACGACCCCGAGCTGCTGCGCCACCTGTCGGGCGAGGCGCTGCACCTCGACGACCAGGTCACCGTCCGTGAGCGGCACCGCTTCCGTGGGTCGGTCACCCTGGAGGTCGGCAGCGACGCCACCGCGCGCGAGCTGTCGCTCGGCGACGACGTGCTCGCCGACGTCTGGGTCACCGACGCCCCGCCCACCCGCCCGCGAGGTGCCGCCCGGGGCTGTGCGTATCCGCGCTGCCGCCACCTCGAGCTGGCCGCAGGCTGAGCAGCAGCGCCGCACCCCACAGCGCGAACCACGGGTCCCACAGCAGCGTGTGCCAGGCGATCGCCCGCAGGTCGGCGTCCGGCGCCGACGGCACGACGCCCGTCAGCACGCCCGCGCCGACGAGGGCCACCACGGTGCCGTAGGCGAGCAGCACCCAGCCGGCGAGCAGCGCCGGCGGTCGCGCCCAGCGGTGCGGCACGAGCGGCAGCAGCGCCACCGCGGCCTTGACGCCCGCCGCGCCCAGCGTGACCAGCGAGGCGGTGAGCCCGCTCGTCGCGCCCGCCGGACCGCCGACGGTGTCGACCAGCCAGGTCGCTCCCAGCGCCCACGAGAGGCTCAGCGCGGCCGATGCGAGGCCGAGCGCGACCGCTGCGCGTCGGGCGTGCTGCCGGAGGTCCGTCATGGGTCCAGCCTGGCCACCGCGGCGCCGTCCGTCGTCCGGGTCGACCCCTGACCGGACCCTGGGACGGCCTAGCCTGGACCCGTGGCCGGGACCCTGATGATCGCCGGGGCGAGCTCGGACGCCGGCAAGAGCATCGTCACCACGGCGCTGTGCCGGGTGCTCGCCCGCCGCGGGGTGTCGGTGGCGCCGTTCAAGGCGCAGAACATGTCGAACAACTCGATGGTGACGCCCGGCGGCACCGAGATCGGCCGCGCCCAGTGGGTGCAGGCCGTGGCCGCTCGCGCCGTCCCCGAGGCCGCGATGAACCCGGTGCTGCTCAAGCCCGGCAGCGACCGCCGCAGCCACGTCGTCGTCATGGGCGAACCGGCGGGCGTGCTCGAGTCCGGTGAGTACGCCGGCGGACGGGCCGCGCTGGCCGAGGCGGCGTTCGCGGCGTTCGACGACCTCCGCAGCCGCTTCGACGTCGTCGTCTGCGAGGGAGCCGGCAGCCCGGCCGAGATCAACCTCCGGCGCTGGGACTACGTCAACATGGGGCTGGCCCGCCACGGCGACGTCCCGGTGCTGCTCGTCGCCGACATCGACCGCGGCGGCGTGCTCGCCCAGCTGTACGGGACGCTCGCGCTCCTCGAGCCCGCCGACCAGGCGTTGCTGGCGGCGTTCTGCGTCAACAAGTTCCGTGGTGACGTCGACCTGCTGCGCCCGGGCCTGGACACCGTCGAGCAGCTGACCGGGCGGCCCGTCGTCGGCGTGCTGCCCTGGGAGACCGGCCTGTGGCTCGACTCCGAGGACGCGCTCGACCTGCAGAGCCGGCCCGTCCCCACCGGCGGCGACCGGCGCGGACGACTGGCGGCGGCCGTCGTCGCGTTTCCGCGGATCAGCAACTTCACCGACGTGGACGCGCTGACGCTGGAGCCGTCGGTGGACGTGACGTTCGCCCGCGACCCTGCCGCGCTCGCGGGAGCCGACGTCGTCGTGCTGCCGGGCACGCGCGCGACGATCGCCGACCTCACGTGGATGCGCGAGCGCGGCCTGGACCGCGCCGTCCTCGACCACGCGGCCCGCGGTGGCGCGGTGCTCGGAGTGTGCGGCGGCTGCCAGGTGCTCGGCCGCCGGGTGGAGGACCCCGACGGTGTCGAGGGTGCTCCCGGGGCCTCCGTGGAGGGGCTCGGGCTGCTCGACCTCGTCACCGTCTTCGGTCGCGAGAAGGTGCTCGGCCTGCCCACGGGCCACGGGCTCGGCGCGCCGGTCGGCGGGTACGAGATCCACCACGGACGGGTGACGCGCGGGCCGTCGGCCGAGGAGCTGCCCGGCGGCGCACGGTCCGGCGGTGTCTTCGGCACGATGTGGCACGGGAGCCTGGAGAGCGACGAGTTCCGTCGCGCGTGGCTGCGGGAGGTGGCGGCGCACGTCGGGCGCGACGACTTCGCCCCCGACCCGTCGCTGCGGTTCGAGGACCACCGGCAGGGCCGCGTCGACGCCCTCGCCGACGCCCTCGAGGAGCACGTCGACGTGGACGCGCTGCTGCGGCTCGTCGAGCAGGGCGCCCCGGTGCTGCCCGTGCTGCGTCCCGTGCTCGAGCCGCCGACGTGACCGTCCTGGTGCTCGGCGGCACCGGCGAGGCGCGGGCCCTGGCCTCCGCCCTGGTCGCCGCCGACGTCGACGTCGTGTCGTCCCTGGCCGGACGCGTCGCACGTCCCGCCCTGCCCGAGGGGCGCACGCGCGTCGGTGGGTTCGGTGGCGTCGAGGGCCTGTCCGGCTGGCTGTCGGCGCACCGGGTCGCCGTCGTCGTCGACGCCACGCACCCGTTCGCGGCGAGGATCTCGGCGAACGCGGTGGCCGCGTGCGCGGCGACGGGCGTGCCGTTGCTGCGGCTCGCGCGCCCCGGGTGGGGGGCGCGTCCCGACGCCGGAGCGTGGCACTGGGTGGACGACACCGCCGCGGCCGCCTCCGTCGCCGCGCGGCTGGGGGGAGGGGTGCTGCTGACGACGGGCCGGCAGGGGCTCGAGGCGTTCGTCCCCGCGCTGCGCGACGCCGCCGTGGTGGCGCGCGTCGTCGACCCGCCGGAGGTCGAGCTGCCGCCGTCGTGGACGGTGCTGCAGGACCGCGGGCCGTACACGGTCGAGGGCGAGACGGCGCTGCTGCGCGCGCGCCACGTGCGGGTGCTCGTCACCAAGGACTCCGGCGGCTCCCTCACCAGCGCCAAGCTCGACGCGGCCGCGGCCCTGGGGGTCGAGGTGGTGGTGGTGCGCCGTCCCGACCGCTCCGGCGCCCCGTCCGTCGCGACCGTCGACGAGGCCGTGGCCTGGGCCCTGACGGGAGTCTCTGGATAGTGGTGCGTCTCTGGATCAGGGTCGCCGGGGCGACCACGATCCAGAGTCTCGCGTGCTGAGGGTCGCGACGACGGCCGCCGCGACCGTCGCGCCCACCCCGACCGCCGCGGCGAGACGCGTCGCGCGCCGCACGTCGGCCACGCCGGGGGAGGGGCCGTCGCCGAGCGTACCGCGGTCCTCGGCCACGCCGCCGTAGACGTTGCTGCCGCCGAGCGTGCGTCCGAGCGCGCCGGCGAACGCCGCCTCGACCGGGCCGGCGTTGGGGCTGGGGTGCTGAGGCGCGTCGCGGCGCCAGGCGCGCACGGCGTCCGACGGGTGCCCGCCGACGAGCGGGGCGCAGGCCGCGGCGAGCAGCGCCGAGACGCGGGCGGGCACGAGGTTGAGCAGGTCGTCCAGCCGTGCCGACGCCCAGCCGAAGTGCAGGTACCGCTCCGAGCGGTGGCCGACCATCGCGTCGAGCGTGTTGGCCGCGCGGTAGGCGAGCAGCCCGGGCACGCCCGCGACGGCCCCGGCGAGCAGTGGCGCGACGACCGCGTCCGAGGTGTTCTCGGCGACCGACTCGACGGTGGCGCGCGCGACGTCGTCGGGCCCGAGGCGGGACGGGTCGCGTCCGACGAGGTGCGTCACCTGCTCGCGCGCGGCGGCGAGGTCGCCGGCGTCGAGGTGGCGTCCGACGGCGACGGCCTCGCGCTCCAGGGAGCGTCCACCGAGCACCGTCCAGGTGGCCGCGGCGGTGACGATCGCGCGGGCGACGGGGTGCGCCCCGGTGGCCCGTTCGGCGGCCAGGCCGAGTGCCGCGGCAGCGCCGACGAGCGTCGCGGCATGGACGACGCCGTGCGCGCGGTCGTCGGCCCAGGTGCGCCGCTCCAGCGCGGCGGCGGCGGTGCCGAAGCCGGCGACGGGGTGAAACCGGCGGGGGTCCCCGAGCGCGCGGTCGAGGACGAACCCGAGGACGAGCCCGGCGGCGCGGGGTTGCATAGGCTGCACCCTACGGATGGTCCGCCCGGCCGGGCGGCGACGGGAGGGACCTGACGATGACCGCACGTCGCGTGCTCGTGACGGGGGGCGTGCGCTCGGGCAAGTCGCGCCACGCCGAGGGGCTGTTCGACGCCGAGGAGCCCGTCGTCTACGTGGCACCCGGGCCGTCGCCCGAGGGCGACCCCGAGTGGGGCGAGCGGGTCGCGGCGCACCGGGCGCGACGTCCGTCGGCCTGGACGACCGTCGAGACCACCGACGTCGCCGCGGCCGTCCGCGACCATCCCGGCCCGCTGCTCCTGGACTGCCTCGGCACCTGGGTGACGGCCGTCCTGGACGAGCTCGACGCGTGGGAGGCGCCGCGCGACGCGTGGGCCGGCGCCGTCGACGCGCGCGTCGAGGACCTCGCGCTGGCGTGGTCGCAGGCGCCGGGCGTCGTGGTGGCGGTGACCAACGAGGTCGGCATGGGCGTCGTCCCCGCCCACCGCTCCGGCCGCGTCTTCCGCGACGTCCTCGGCCAGGTCAACCAGCGCGTCGCCGCCGCGTCCGACGAGGTCGCCCTCGTCGTCGCTGGCCGCGTCCTCCACCTCTGACCGGTGGGACCAAACACCACGTTCACGTGGTGATTGGTCCAGACCATGGGAGATCTCCCGTGCATCGGATCAGTTACCACGTGAACGTGGTGTTTGGTCCATCCGCGCGGTGCGACCGTACCCCCATGACGATCGGCGCCGTCCCCGATCGTCACCGGGTCGGAAGTTTCCCAGGTATACCTGGGAATCCGTCCGAGCACCTGGAGAATTCTCCGTGCCTGGCGCAGTTTCCCAGGTATACCTGGGAAATTGCGGACGGTCAGACGAGCAGGGCGACGAGGATGGCGGCGAGGCAGAGCTCGACCGCGGCGCCGCAGACGTCGCCCGTCACGCCGCCCACGGCTCGCACGGCACGACGCACCAGCAACGCCACCACGACGACGCCGACCGCCGCACACACCAGGCCCGACCACCCGTCGAAGGCGAGCAGGTCGAGGATCAACCGGAAGGTGGACGGCTCGTAGTAGCTCAGGGCGGCCGGAACGGTCCGGGACCCGCCGAAACCCATGTCCTCACCCGGCGGGACGAGCGAATGGGCGAGAGCCAGTGCCGCGCCCACCGCGACCCACACGGTCAGCGAGACGGTCCGCGGCACGGTGCCCGCCACCGCCGCACCGAGGCCCGACCCGCGAGCAGCGGGCACGCCACGGACGCAGACGACCGCCAGCGCGGCCCGCGAGACGCAGACCGCGACCCCGACGACCAGCCATCCACTCACCAGCTGCACCAGGACGCTGAGCGCCGCCACCTGCACCCCGAGCACGAGCACGAGCGCAGCGGCTCCGACGGGGCCGACGTCGCCGGTGCGCATGATCGCGAGCCGGCCCTCGGCGTCCTTGGGGGCGGCGAGGCCGTCGGCGGTGTCGGCGAGGCCGTCGAGGTGCATGCCGCGGTTGGCCAGCGCGAGCACGGCGACGACGAGCACCGCCACCACCGCGCCGGGCAGCGACAGCCACGTCCCCGCCCACGCGACCGCCCCGGCGAGCACGCCCAGGGGCAGCGCGGCCAGCGGGGCGACGGACATCGCGACGGCGGCGCGCGGACGGTCGACGCGCGACGGCGGCGTCACGGGCAGGGCGGTGAGCGTGCCCAGCGAGAGCCGGAGCCCGTCGAGCCAGACCGGCGACGGCTGGTCGGTCACTGCCCGAGGACGTCCGCGAGCAGTGCCGTCTGCGCCAGCAGGAGGGTGGACGACCGCAGCAGCGGGAGCGCGGCGAGGGCTCCGCTGCCCTCGCCCAGACGCAGCCCGAGGTCGAGCAACGGCACCAGGCCGAGCTTGTCGAGCGCGAGCGACTGCGCGGGCTCGGTGGAGCGGTGGCCCGCGGCCAGCCACGCGACGGTGCCCGGCGCGACCCGCTCGGCGACCAGCGCGCACGCCACCGACACCACCCCGTCGAGCAGCACCGGGACGCGCAGGCGGGCGGCGGTGACGAGGAACGCGACCGTCGCCGCGAGGTCGGCGCTGCCGAGCGCGGTGAGCAGGTCGATCGGGTCGTCCACGCGGTCGCCGGCCCGCTCGAGCGCGCGCTGGACGACGTCGAGCTTGCGGACGAGCCCGTCGGCGTCGACGCCCGTCCCGCGGCCGACGACGTCCTCGGCGGGCAGGCCGAGCGCACCGGCGACGAGCGCCGCGACGGGGGTGGTGTTGCCGATGCCCATGTCGCCGACGACGAGCAGGTCGGCGCCCGCCTCGACCTCCTCGGCCGCGATCGCCGCACCGGCGGCCAGCGCGGCAGCAGTCTCCTCGACCGTCAGGGCGTCCTCGAGGTGGATGGCGCCGGACGAGCGCCGCACCCGGTGCGCGCGCACCTCGTCGGGCACCCCGTCGAGCGCGTCGTCCACGGCGATGTCGAGCACGCGCAGGTGCACGCCGTGCTGACGGGCGAGGACGGCGGCGCCGGCGCTCCCGTCGACGAAGGCCCGCACCATCAGGCCGGTGACGGCGCTCGGGTAGGCCGAGACGCCGTGGGCCGAGACGCCGTGGTCACCGGCGAGGACGACGAGCCGCACCGCGTCGAACGACCGCGGCGGGCAGGCGCCCTGCACCGCGGACGACCACACGGCCGCCTCCCCGAGACGTCCGAGGGCGCCGGCGGGGGTGGCCAGCCCCGCGAGCCGCTCGCGCGCCGCGGCGGCGACCGTCGCGTCGGGCGCCGGGACGGGCGTGCCGGGGGCGAGCCTCGGGACGCTCACCGTCCGGCGCCGACGAGCTCGGCGCGGTCGCGTCGTTCGCCGGCCTTGCGCCAGTCGCGGTCGAGCAGCCCGGCGAGCACCAGCCCGAGGACGCCCCACAGCGCGGCCTGCGTCATCAGGGACGCGAGCCTGAACTCCCACAGCAGCGACGCCGGGAAGGTGTCGGGCACCTCCTGGTGGGTGCGCAGCAGGACGCCCGCGAGCACGACCACGACGACGTAGCCGAGCGCGGCCACGGCGATGCCGGTGAAGGCGCCGCGACGCGCGGCGATCGCGCGGGCGACCGCGACGGCGGCGACCACGGCGACCACCGAGACCACGACCATCGAGAAGTAGTCGGCGGTGCGGGCGCCGATGGTGTCGCCACTGCCCACGGCGGGCGGGTTCGGCGGGTACTTCGTGTACGGCACGAGGTAGTAGGCCAGGAAGCCGAGCCCGGTGACGACGCCCGCCGAGGCCGCGGGGCCGAAGCGGCCGAGCCGCCCGGTCGCGAACGCGGTGACGACGCCGACGACGCCGCCGAGGGCGGTGCCGAAGACGACGGTCGCCGTCAGCAGGCCGCCGGTGGCCTGCTCGCCGCGGCTGACGACCGCGTCGTCACCGTGCGAGTGGCCCGCGGTGGCCGCCCCCTCGTCGTGGGAGTGGGCCTCGGTGCCCTCGGCGTGGCTGTGCGCCTCGGTCTCGGCGGGAGCCGCGGCCGAGCCGGACTCCTCGATCTGGATGGCGGAGTCGACGGGCGGCTCGCCCACGACGTACGCGACGGCGAAGGCGGCGAACCCCGCGAGCAGGCCCGCGACGAGACCGCGGACCAGGAAGGTGCGCACCGCCAGCGGGGCGCGCGGGATGGCAGACGTGGTCATGGGTGTCCCCTGAGGCTGCTCGGCGCGCGGCGGATCAGTGGCAGGGGAAGCCGAGCAGGTGCCGGCCGTCGTGCGTCCACTCGTGGATCGCGGTGCCGGAGAACAGCGAGGTCGCGCCCTGCTCGGCGCCGACGAAGTACACCGCGAGGACGGCGACGAGCGCGAGGAGCAGGAGCCAGGGCAGGACCTGGCGGCCGGAGATCGCCGGGACGACGACCTCGGACGAGGGGCTGACGGCGGGGGCGTTGCTGGGGGCCATGGGCTGGACCTTCCTTCACGGGATGTTGCGTCCCTGTGGGGTGGAGGACTCCGTGTGGAGCCCGGGCACCGAGGCGGGGTCTGACTCGACCGCGGAGCGGCCATCGCAGTAGCGCAACTGTGCCGGGTTCTCACCGGCTTCCCGTGACTCAGGTGTCAGCGCACTGTAGCCCCATGGCTCGGGCGATGTCACGGCGTCCCGGCATGCGGCTCCGGGCGCGGCTCACGCCAGCGGGTCGAAGGCCGCCACGGCGCCCACGACGGTGATCGCCGGCGCCCGCAGACCCTCGGCGGCCGCGGCATCGGCGAGCGTCGTCAGCGTGGCCCGGACGACGTGCTGCGACGGCAGGGACGCGTCGGCCACCATGGCGGCCGGGGTGTCGGCCGGCATGCCGCCGGCGACGAGGGCCGCGGCGATCGCGGGCAGGTTGGCGACGGCCATCAGCAGCACCAGGTCGGTGCCGGCGCGGGCCAGGTGGCCGTAGTCGACGGTGCAGCGCTCGTCGTCGGGGGGCACGTGGCCGGACACGACGGTGAAGCCCTGGTTCAGGCCGCGGTGCGTGACGGGGATGCCGCCGAGCGCCGGGCCGGCCAGCGCCGAGCTGATGCCGGGGATGACGCGGGTGGCGATGCCTGCCGCGGCGCACGCCTGCAGCTCCTCGCCGCCGCGACCGAAGACGAAGTTGTCGCCGCCCTTCAGCCGCACGACCCGTCGGCCCGCGCGCGCGTGCTCGACCAGGATCTCGTTGATCCGCTCCTGCGCGGTGAACTCCCCGCGCGGGATCTTGGCGACGTCGACGACCTCGGCGCCGTCCTTGAGCCCGGTGAGCGCGGCCAGCGGGGCGAGGCGGTCGCAGACGACGACGTCCGCGGCACGCAGCGCCTCCAGGCCCGCGACGGTCAGCAGCCCGGGGTCGCCGGGGCCGCCGCCGACGAGGACGACCTCGCCCGCCGCGCCGGGGGCGTCGACGAGGCCGTCGGCGGACGGCGCGTCGGCGGTGACGCAGAGCAGGCCCGCGTCCTCGGCGTCCTTGGCCACCTGGGCGTCGACGGCGGGGTCGCCCGAGGCGGCGACGACGAGTCGTGCGCCCTCGAGGTCGGCGGGGCTGTACCCGCGGTGGCGCCAGGCGACGACGCCGCGGTCGGCGAGGTCGGCGATCGCCGCGACGGCCTCGGTGGCGACGACGGTGACGCGCGCGTGGGCGTCGCGCAGCGCGGCGACGTGGCCGATGGCCTGGGCGCCGGCGCCGACCACGACGACGGGTCGGTCCTGCAGCGCGAGGCCGACGACGTAGCGGCGGGGCTCAGCCATGGGACGGCTCCTTGACGACGGTCGGCGACTCCACGCCGGTGCGGACGAGCGCGGCGAGCAGCTCGCGGGTGGTGGCGGGGTCGCGGACGGCGATGCGCACCCACTCCGGCCCGAGCCCCGGGAAGGAGTCTCCCCGACGCAGCGCGTGGCCCTCGGCCCGCACCCGCTCGCGGACGCCCTCGCCGACGCGCACGAGCACGAACGGCGTGGCGGGGGAGCCGGCGACGGGGAGCCCGAGGTCGGCCAGGCCCTGCACGAGGACGGCGCGGTGGCGGGCCACCAGGACGGCCCGGCGCTCGGCCTCGGCGACGGCGGTGCCGGTCGAGCAGGCGAGCATCGTCGCGGCGGCGCTGGACGAGACGGACCACGGCGGCTGCTGGGCGGCGAGCTCGGCGACCAGGCCCGCCTCGCCGACGACGTAGCCGGCGCGCACGCCGGGCACCGACCAGGTCTTGGTGAGGCTGCGGACGACGAGCAGCCCGGGCACCACCTGCGCGGTGAGCGACTGGCGCTCGCCGCTGACGGCGTCCATGAACGCCTCGTCGACGACGACCACACGTCCCGGTCGCAGCAGCTGCCGGATCGTGGCGGCGGTGTGCAGGGCGCCGGTGGGGTTGGTCGGGTTGCCCACCATCACCAGGTCGGCGTCCTCGGGCACGTCGTCAGGGTGCAGCGCGAACCCGCCCTCGGGCCGGCACAGCACGTGGCGGACGTCGTGCCCCGCGGCGCGCAGCGCGGCCTCGGGCTCGGTGAACTGCGGGTGCACGACCACGGGCGCCCGCCACGGACGCATCCGCGCCACGAGCGTGAACGCCTCGGCGCCGCCCGCCGTGGGCAGCACCTCGTCGGGGTGGCGGACGTGGCGGTCGGCGATCGCCTGACGGGCCTGCGACGCGTCGGGGTACTCGTGCGTGTCGCGGATGCTGTCGGCCAGGGCGCGCTCCAGCCAGTCCGGACGCGGCAGGCGCTGGACGTTGACCGCGAAGTCCGTCAGCCCGGAGCCCTGGTCGGAGTCGCCGTGGTGGTGCAGGTCGGGCCCGACGCGCGCCGGTGCGGGACGGGGCGCGACGGTCGACGTCGCGACGCGTCCGTCGGCGACGGCGGCGTGGACGGCGTCGGCGAACCGGGTGGCCGAGCGGGGGTGGCCGGCCCAGTGGGTGTGCAGGTAGGCCGCGTGCAGCGTGGGGCTGCCGGTGCCGGCGGGGTCGGCGCTGAACCCGTGCTGCCTGCCGTCGACGATCCACGCGGCGCTCGCGCCGTCGGCGGAGTCGTGGGGCGGGTCGACGGTCGTGCGGTGGAACTCGTGGCCGGTGATGCGTCCGCCCGCGGGGGCGAGCAGCGTGTCGGCCGGTGCGACGGCGGTGCGGTAGCCGAGCGTCAGGCGCGGCGTCATCACGGCGGTGGCGTCGATCGCGCCCACCATGGACGCGCCGTCGACCGAGCGCGTCAGGTACAGCAGGCCGGCGCACTCGCCGACCGTGGGCACGCCGCGACGCACGGCCTCGCGCAGTGCGTGGCGCAGCGGCTCGTTGGCGCTGAGCCCGGCGGCGTGCACCTCGGGGAAGCCACCGCCCAGGTAGATGCCCGCGGTGCCGGGGGGCAGGGCCTCGTCGGTGGTGGGGTCGACGTACGCGGTGCGCAGGCCGGCGGCGTGCAGCAGCTCGGTGGTCTCGGCGTAGCGGAACGTGAACGCGCGACCGCCGGCCACCGCGACGAGCGGTGCCTCGCCGCCGGAGGTCTGCTCGCGTCCGACGGCCTCGGCGGCCGACCACGGCTCGGCGTCGAGGTCGGGGGCGGAGCGGGCGATGCGCAGCACCTCGGCGAGGTCGACGTGCTCGGCCACCTGGGCGGCGAGCCGGTCGAGGGCCGCGGCGGCGTCGCCGCGCTCGGCGGCGGGCACCAGACCGAGGTGGCGCGACGGCGCGCTGACGCCGTCGTCGCGCGCGAGCACGCCGAGCACCGGGACGCCGGTGGCCTCGAGCGCCGAGACCACCTCGGCACCGTGGCGGGGCGAGCCGACCTTGTTGAGGATGACGCCCGCGATGCGCACGCGCGGGTCGAACGTCGCCATGCCGTGCACGACCGCGGCGATCGAGCGCGACGCCGACGACACGTCGACGACCAGGACCACCGGCGCCTGGATGAGCCCGGCGACGTGGGCGGTGGACGCGAACCCCTCGCGTCCGAGCGCGCCGTCGAACAGGCCCATGACGCCCTCGACCACGGCGACGTCGGCCTGCCTGGGCGTCGCGGCGCCGTGGAGCAGCAGCGGGACGAGCCGCTGCTCGCCCACCATGTGCGGGTCGAGGTTGCGGCCGGGACGGCCGGTGGCGAGCGCGTGGTAGCCGGGGTCGATGTAGTCCGGGCCCACCTTGTGGCCGCTGACCTCGTGGCCGGCGCGGCGCAGCGCGGCCATCAGCCCGGTGGCGACGGTGGTCTTGCCGTGGCCCGACGCGGGCGCGGCGACGACGACACGGGGGAGCGGGGTCACCACTCGATCCCCCGCTGGCCCTTCTGGCCCTGCTCGAAGGGGTGCTTGACCTGCGTCATCTCGGTGACGAGGTCGGCGAGCTCGACGATCTTGGGGTCGGCCCGGCGTCCGGTGATGACGACGTGCTGCTGCCCGGGGCGGTTCGCGAGCGTCTCGACCACGTCGTCGACGTCGATCCAGCCCCAGTTGATCGGGTAGGTGAACTCGTCGAGCACGTACATCCGGTGCGTCTCGGCGGCGAGGCGGCGCTTGATCTCCTGCCAGCCCGCGAGCGCGTCGGCGGCGTGGTCGGTCTCGTCGCCGTCCTTGCGCGACCACGACCACCCGGCGCCCATCTTGTGCCACTCCATCGGCCCGCCGACGCCCTCGCGCTCGTGCAGGTCGGCGAGGGTCTCGACGGCGGTCTGCTCGCCGATGCGCCACTTGGCGGACTTGACGAACTGGAACACCCCGACCGGCCAGCCCTGGTTCCAGTGGCGCAGCGCGAGGCCGAACGCGGCGGTGCTCTTGCCCTTGCCGTCGCCGGTGTGGACGATCACGAGCGGCCGGTTGCGGCGCTGCTTGGTGGTGAGGCCGTCGTCCGGGACGGTGGTGGGGACTCCCTGGGGCATCAGGCGGCCCTTCCTGCGACGGCGTCGGCGCCCTGGCGGACGACGGCGGCGAGCTGCTCGGCGGCGATCTCGCCGAGGGGGACGTACGCGGCCTGGAGGTGGTCCGACAGCGTCCTGGCCAGCCCCATCCGGAACCGGCCGGTCTCGCAGTCGACGACCATGCTGGCGACGCCCTGCGCGGCAAGGTGGTCGGCCATCTGCCGCGAGCGGCCGACGGCGTCGGCGCCCGCGGTGGCGCGGCCGTCGGTGACCACCACGAGGAGCGGGCGGCGCCGGGGGTCGCGGATGCGCTCCAGGCGCAGAGTCTCGCTGGCGGTCCACAGGCCCTCGGCGAGCGGCGTGCGTCCACCGGCGGGCAGCTCGCGCAGGCGGGCGGCGGCGATCTCGACCGAGCCCGTGGGCGGCAGGTCGAGCGCGGCTCCCTGACCGCGGAACGTCACCAGGCCCACCTTGTCGCGGCGCTGGTACGCGTCGAGCAGCAGCGACAGGACGGCGGTCTTGACCTGCTCCATCCGGCGACGCGCGGCCATCGAGCCGGACGCGTCGACGCACAGCAGCACGAGGTTGGACTCGCGTCCCTCCTTGACCGCCAGGCGCAGGTCACCGCCCCGCAGGGACAGGCCCGGGCCGGAGGCGCCCCGCGAGCGCTGGTGCGGCGCGGCCGCGCGGATCGTCTCGAGCAGGTGGATCGCGCCGGGCTCGCCGTCGGGGCGGCGCGCGCCGACGGTGCGTCCGCTGGTGGTGAGGGCGCGCGAGCGTCGTCCGGCCTCGCCGGCGCCTGCGCCGGGCACCTGGAACAGGCGGGTGCGGTACGCCTCCTGGGGTGCGACGACGCTCGTCGGCGACTGCCCGCCCTGCTGGTCGCCCTGCGGCTCCGGCTCGGGCTCGGGGGCGGGCTCCTGCTCGGCCTCGGCGGTCTGGTTCGGCGGCTGGTCGGTGGGCTCGGTGGTCTCCGGCGGTGCCTCGCCCGGCTGATGCGGGGGAGCGTCGGCCTGCTCGGGCTGGTCGTCGTCGGCGTCGCCGCCGGGCTCGTCGTCCGGCGCGGGCGACGGCGGGTCGGGCTCGGGCTCGTCGTCGCCGAGGATCGCGTCGAGGAGGTCCTCGTCGATGCCCGGGGCGTCGAACGGGTTGCGGCGGCGGCGGTGCGGGATCGCCAGTCGTGCGGCGGCGCGGACGTCGGCGCGGGTGACGGCGAGGCGTCCCTGCCAGGCGGCGTGGGCGACGGCGGTGCGCGCGGTGACGATGTCGGCGCGCATGCCGTCGACCTCGAACGCCGCGCAGACCTCGGCGATCTTGGTGAGCACGTCGAGGCCGAGCTCGACGTCGTCGAGGACCGCCTGCGCCGTGGCGATCCGCTCACCGAGCTCGCGCTCGGCGCCGGCGTAGCGGGCGGTGAAGGCGGTGGGGTCCTGCTCGTAGGCCAGGCGGCGGCGGACGACCTCGACGCGGACCGACGGGTCGCGCGGCGCGGCCACCTCGACGGTGAGGCCGAAGCGGTCGAGCAGCTGCGGGCGCAGCTCGCCCTCCTCGGGGTTCATCGTCCCGACGAGCACGAACTGGGCGGCGTGGCTCACCGAGACGCCGTCGCGCTCGACCGTCGAGCGGCCCATCGCGGCGGCGTCGAGCAGGAGGTCGACGAGGTGGTCGTGCAGCAGGTTGACCTCGTCGACGTAGAGGATCCCGCGGTGCGCGGCGGCGAGCAGGCCGGGCTCGTACTCGCTGACGCCGCTCGTCAGGGCCTTCTCCAGGTGGATCGAGCCGAGCACGCGGTCCTCGGTGGCGCCGACGGGCAGCTCGACGAGGCGCACGGCGCGCGTCGACGTCGGGGCGTCGGCGGCGAACGGGCCGTCGGGGCTGAGGGGCGACGGGTCGGCCGGGTCGCTGGAGAACCGGTCGGCGGTGATCACGTCGATGGGCGGCAGCAGGTCGGGCAGCGCGCGGACCATCGTCGACTTGGCGGTGCCCTTCTCGCCGCGCACGAGCACGCCGCCGATGGCCGGAGAGACGGCCGACAGCGTCAGGGCGAGGGCCATGTCGTCGGCGCCGACGACGGCGGTGAACGGGAAGCGGTTCATCGGGTCGCCTCCGGGCGTCGGGTCCAGCGCTCGGCGTGGACGGCGTGACCCAGCGGACGGCGCTCGCGCCAGCCGTGCCGGAGCAGGTCGGGGGTCTCCTGCAGCTGCTCGACCGGGCCGATGCACAGCCACGCGACGGGGCGGACGTGCGTGGGCAGCCCGACGAGGGAGGACAGGAACGGCTCGCGGTAGAACGACACCCACCCGACGCCGAGGCCCTCGGCGGTGGCGGCGAGCCAGAGGTTCTGGATGGCCAGGCACGTCGAGTACAGGCCGGTGTCGGCGATGGTGTGGCGCCCGAGCGGCGACGGACCGCCGCGCGTGGGGTCGTACGTCACGACGACGCCGGCGCTCGACTCGCGGACGCCCTCGACCTTGATCGGCGCGAACGTGGTGGCGCGGTCGTCGTCGAGCGAGTCGGCGTACGCGGTGCGCTGCTGGACGACGTGGTCGGCGAACGTCCCGCGGGTGGCGGGGTCGCGGACGACGACGAAGTCCCACGGCTGGGTGAGCCCGACGCTCGGCGCCTGGTGGGCAGCGCCGAGGACGCGCATCAGCACGTCGTCGTCGAGCGGCTCGCCGGAGAACTCCGCGCGGACGTCGCGGCGCCTGCCGATGACGTCGTAGAGGTCCGTGGAGAGGTGGGTGGTGCCGATCACTGAACAGGCTCCCGCTGTCGTGGACGGTTCGGTGGCAGCGTCCCGGGGCCGGTCTTCGGACTTCCTGATCGTCACCCACCGACCGCCTTCCCGGGGCTCTCGTCCCAGTGGCTGCGCTCTCGCGCCGGTCGGCGGCTCCCAGGTCACCGCAGCGGGCCTGTGCCGGACTCCCACCGGCTTCCCGATTATCCCCTGACGGGGCACCTCGGTCGTGCTGCCGCCCTCATCGTAGACCCGGGACCGGGGCTGCTCGCGAGCCCGTCCACGGCCTAGGGTTGCGGGCCATGGCCCCGCTCGTGCACGTCGTCGGGATCGGTGCGGACGGCTGGGAGGGCCTGGCGCCGGGTCCGCAGGCACTCGTCCTCCACGCCGACGTGCTGCTCGGCGGCGCCCGGCACCTGGCGCTCGTCCCCGACGTCGCCGGTCAGCGGCGCGAGGCGTGGCCGTCGCCGCTGCGCGAGGGACTCCCCGCGCTGCTCGCCTCGACCGAGGGCAGGGCCGTCGTCGCGCTCGCGTCCGGCGACCCGTTCGTCTCGGGCATCGGCGCGACGCTCGTCGACCTGCTGGGCACCGCCGGCGTCGTCGTGCACCCGCACGTGTCGTCCGCCGCCCTCGCCGGCGCGCGGATGGGCTGGCCGTCAGAGACGTACGACGTGGTGACGCTCGTGGGCCGCGACCCGTCCGTGCTGTCCCGCTGGGTGGCGCCCGGACGCCGGTTGCTGCTGCTGTCGTCCGACGGGTCGACGCCCGCCGTCGTCGCCGACCTGCTGACACGCCTCGGGTACGGCGCCAGCGCGATGACGGTGCTGGGCGACCTCGCCGGGCCCGCGGAGTCGCGCACCGACCACGCCCGCGCCGACGCCCTCGACGGCGACTCACCGCCGCTGAACGTCGTGGCGCTGACGTGCGCGGTGGACGACCCGGCCGTCGTCCACGCGTCCCTGCCCGGCCTGCCCGACGACGCGTTCGAGCACGACGGCCAGCTGACCAAGCGCGACGTCCGCGCGTCCGCCCTGGCCCGGCTCGCCCCGACGCCGGGCGAGCTGCTGTGGGACGTCGGCGCGGGCGCCGGGTCGCTCGGCATCGAGTGGATGCGGGCGCACCCCCGCAACCGGGCCGTCGCCGTCGAGGGCGACCCCGTCCGCGCCGAGCGGATCGCCCGCAACGCGTCGGCGCTCGGCGTCCCCGCGCTGCAGGTGGTGACCGGTCGCGCGCCCGACGCCCTGGCCGGGCTGCCCGCACCCGACGCCGTCTTCGTCGGCGGCGGCGCGACCGTCGACGGGCTGCTCGAGGCGTGCGTCGCGGCGCTGCGTCCGGGCGGTCGGCTGGTGGCGCACGGCGTCACGCTGGAGACCGAGGCGCGGCTGCACCGGGCGTACGTCGAGCACGGCGGGGAGCTGACCCGGCTGTCGGTGGAGCACGCCGACGCGATCGGCGGGTTCACCGGGTGGGCCCCGGCGCGCGCGGTGGTGCAGTGGAGCATGAGGGCGTGACCGTCCACTTCGTCGGCGCGGGCCCCGGGGCCGCCGACCTCCTCACCGTCCGCGCCGCCCGGCTGCTCGGCTCGACGCCCGTCTGCGTCTACGCGGGCACGTACGTCGACCCCGAGGTGCTCGCGCTGTGCCCCGACGACGCCACGCTCGTCGACACCCAGCACCTCGACCTCGACCAGATCACCGCCACGCTGGTCTCGGCTCACGAGGCCGGCCAGGACGTCGTCCGCCTCTGCTCGGGCGACCCGTCGGTCTACTCCGCGATGACCGAGCAGGCCCGCCGCCTCGACCTCGCCGGCGTGCCCTGGGACGTGACGCCCGGCGTCCCCGCCTACGCCGCGGCCGCCGCCCTCGTCGGCGCCGAGCTGACCGTGCCCGAGGTGGCGCAGACCGTCGTCCTCACCCGCACGCAGGCGCGGTCGACGAGGATGCCGGCCACCGAGGCGCTCCCGCAGCTGGCCGCGACCCGCGCCACCCTCGCCCTCCACCTCGCCATCACCCGCATCCGCGTGCTCGTGGACGACCTCGTCCCTGAGTACGGCGCCGACTGCCCCGTCGTCGTGGTGCACCGCGCGTCCCAGCCGGGCGAGCTGGTCCTCGTCGGGACGCTCGCCGACATCGCCGACGCCGTCGAGGAGGCCGGCCTGCGGCAGGCCGCCGTGATCCTGGTGGGTCGCGCGCTGGAGTCCGCGCAGGCCGTCGGCCAGTCCGTCGACGTCCGCGGCTCCCACCTCTACGACCCGGCCCGCCCCCGCCCCTCCTGACCCGGCGGTGGGTACGGCACCACGTCAGCGGCCCAGCGGTGGGTGTGCCCCCAGGATCGGCACGAAAGTGGGGCCATACCCACCGCCGGGCGCCGCGGTTCGGCCGCGGCGCGACCAGGGGTCCGGGAGGATGGACGCATGCCGCCCCGCGCCGTCCGAGCCCTCAAGCTGTTCGTCTGGACGGCGGTGCCGTTCGGCGTGGTGATGGGCCTGGTGTACGCCCTGGTCGACCTCACCGGCAGGGCGCCCGAGAACGCGTGGCGCACCGGCCTCGTCCTCGGCGCCGCGGTCGGCGTCGCGTTCGGGGTCGTGCTGACGGCCGTCACCCTCGTCGCCGACAAGCTGCGCCGCGACGCCACCGGCATCCCCCTCTCGGTGGGCACCCGGCCGACGCACCGGATGCGCGTCGAGCGCCCCGTCGAGCAGGTGGTCCAGCAGGCGCGCAGCGTGCTGTGGCACGTCACCGGCGCGACCGCCGCCGAGGACCCGCGCGCCGGGACGCTGAGCGCGACGACCCGCCCGAGCTGGTGGAGCTGGGGCGACGTCGTCACGGTCACCGTCCACCCCGACGGGCCCCACGCCGCGCTCGTCGAGGTGGCCAGCCGCCCGCGCCTGCGCGCCACGCTCGTCGACTACGGGTCCAATGCGGGCCACGTCCGCCAGGTCGCGCAGGGTCTCGTCCCACCCGCCTGAGGTCCCCGGGTTGCCGCTCCGGGCGCCCGGCGGGACGATCACCACGGAGCCCGCCGGGTCGCGGAGGGCACGAGCAGACAGGTGAGCCCGGTGGCGATGCGCGAGGCACGAGCACGGTGGACCGGATCGCTCCCCGACGGCGAGGGCGCCGTCACGCTGGCGACCTCCGGCGCCGCCGAGCTGGGGTTCAGCCTCGACCGGCGGGCCTCGGACACCCCCGACGGCACCGGCCCCGAGGAGCTCCTCGGCGCGGCCCACGCCGCCTGCTACGCCATGCAGCTGTCGGCGATCCTCACCTTCGGCGGCACCCCGCCGGAGTCGATCGACGTCAGCGCCCAGGTCACCCAGGGCGGCCCCGACGTCGACTTCGGCATCACCGGCATCACGCTGACGGTCCGCGCCGTCGTGCCCGGCCTGGAGGCTGCGGGGATCGGCGAGGCGGCCCGCCAGGCCAAGGAGCAGTGCCCCGTCGGCCGCGCGCTCGGCGGCGTCCCGGTGGAGCTCGAGGTCCTCTAGACCGGGGTCGACCGCGGCGTCCACGCCGCGCCGGTGGGCCCGACGCGCGTGGTGGACGAGCCGACCACGAGCAGGCACTTCATGTCGATGGTCGACGGGTCGAGGTCGCCGAGCGTCGTGACGGTGAGCGACTCCTCGGCGCGGCCCACGTCGCGTCCGACGACCACGACCACGGACGGGTCGTGCACCTCGAGCAGCACGCGCTGCATGTCGGCCACCTGCGTGGTGCGCGAGCGCGACGCGGGGTTGTAGACGGCGAGCGCGAGGTCGGCCTCGGCGACGGCGCGCAGGCGGCGCTCGATCAGCGACCAGGGCTTGAGCCGGTCCGACAGGCTCATCACGGCGAAGTCGCCGCCCACCGGGGCACCAGCACGGGCCGCGACGGCCTGCACCGCCGAGACGCCGGGCAGCACGCGCACGGCCACCGAGGCGTAGCCCGCGTCCTCGGCCACCGCGACGTCGAGCGCCTCGTAGACCGCCGACGCCATGCCGAACACCCCCGCGTCGCCACCGGACACGACGGCCACCCGCTCGCCGGAGCGGGCGAGGTCGAGGGCCAGCCGGGCGCGGTCGACCTCGACGGAGTTGCCCGACGAGTGCCGGACGAGACCCTCGCGCTGCGGCACGCGATCGACGTACGGCGCGTACCCGACGACGTGGCCGACGCCCGCGAGCGCCTCGGTCACCTCGGGCGTCACCCAGCGGTCCGGGCCGGGGCCGAGGCCCACCACGAGCACCTCGGCCGGCTCGGCGCCGGTGGCCGTCTCGGCGTCCGAGGCGTCGGTCTCGTAGCGCGTGCGCTGCGGGGCGGTGTCGCCCGGGACCAGCACGATCGAGAAGTACGGGACGGTGTCGGGGTCGACGTCGGCGGCGCGCCGCGTCACCTCGCGGTCGGTCGACGCGCGCTCCACGTACAGCGCCTCGTCGAGCCGCCCGGCCGCCGCCAGGGCGCGGCGGACAGCGGCGAACGTCCGTCCGAGCTTCATGATGACGGCGCCCTCGGTGTCGGCCAGGCGTCGCGCCAGCTCGGGCTCGGGCAGCGTGCCCGGCAGGATCGTCAGCACGTCGGTCTGGCGCACCAGCGGCGACGCGACGGCCGCCGACGCCGCGGACACCGACGTCACGCCCGGGACGACGTGCGTCTCGTAGCGGTCGGACAGCCGGTCGTGCAGGTACATGTAGGAGCCGTAGAACAGCGGGTCGCCCTCGGCGAGGACGACGACGGTCCGCCCCGCGGCGAGGTGCGTGTCGAGCCGGTCGGCGCACTCGGTGTAGAAGTCGGCCATCGCGCCGGCGTACCCGCCGGGGTGGTCGGTGGTGCCGGTGGTGACGGGGTAGACGAGGTTCTCCTCGACCTGCCCGTCGTGCAGCAGCCCGGCCGCGTCGGCGATGCTCCGCGCGATCGACGAGCGGTGCGTGCCGGAGTGGTAGGCGACGACGTCGGCACCGCGCACCAGCTCGGCGGCGCGCAGCGTCACCAGGCCCGGGTCGCCGGGACCCACCCCGACGCCGAACAGCCGGCCGCTCACTCGCGCTCCTGCGCGATCGCGTTGACGGCGCCCGCGGCCATCGCCGAGCCGCCGCGACGCCCGCGCACCGCGAGGTACGGGACGGCCGGCGCGAAGGCGGCGAGCGCCTCCTTGGACTCCGCGGCGCCGATGAACCCGACGGGCACGCCGATGATCGCCGCAGGACGCGGCGCACCGTCGGCGAGCAGCTCGAGCAGGTGGAACAGCGCGGTGGGGGCGTTGCCGATCGCGACGACGGCCCCCTCGAGCCGGTCGGCCCACAGCGACACGGCGGCGGCGGACCGCGTCGTGCCCCAGGCGCGGGCGAGGTCGGGGACGCGCTCGTCGCGCAGCGTGCAGACGACGTCGTTGTCGAGCGGGAGCCGGGCGCGGGTGACGCCCGAGGCGACCATGTTGGCGTCGGTGAGGACGGGCGCGCCGGACTGCAGGGCGTCGCGGGCGGCGGGCACCAGGTCGGGGTGGACCAGCAGGTCGGGCGCGAGGTCCACCTGGCCGCACGCGTGGATCATCCGGACGGCGACCTTCTCGGCCGACGCGGGCACGCCCGACAGGTCGGACTCGGCGCGGATCATCGCGAACGACGCCTCGTAGATGTCGGCGCCGTGCGGCACGTAGTCGTAGCGGCGGGTCGGACGGACCGGCTCGACGCCGGGCGTCGCGCCCGTGGGCACGGCGCCGACGGGCGCCGCCCCGGTCATCGCCGTCTCGGCCGGCGTGGGGTGGTCGGTGGTGGAGCGGGTCACCGCAGGTCCTCCAGCGCGTCGCGCGCGGTCTCGGGCTCGGGCAGGGACGGCAGGACGAGCCCGCGGTCGGGGGTCAGGACGACCTCGACGCCCGCGACGGACGCCACGCGGCGGGCCGCGTCGGACGTCAGCGCGGCGCCGGGGACGCCCAGGCAGAGGTAGTGGCCGCCGTCGTCCTGGGGGTGCAGGCCGGTCTCGACAGGATCGCGGCCGGCCGGGCGGTCCCAGGCGGGACGGTCGCCGACCAGCTCGCGGCCGCGCTCGGGCAGCTCGGCGACGTGCCACGGGGCGTCGTCGCCGTCGCCGCGGGCGGCGAGGAACGCGTGGGCGAGCCCGACGAGCGTCTCGACCACCGCCGTCAGCCGGACGGTGCCCGCGTCGAGGTCGCCGACGACGACGCGGGCGGTGGTCGCGTCGAGCACGACGGCGGTGAGGTCGGCGCCGTCGACGGCGACGTCGAGGCGTCCGTCGTCGAGCGCGAGCAGGAACTTGCCGGGCAGGCCGGCCAGGGCGGGCGTGGCGAGCAGGCGTGCGTCGAGGTCGGCGAGCGTGTGGCGCAGGTCGACCAGCCCGCCGCGGTAGCCCGTCAGCGGGGAGCAGGCGAGGTTGCGGACGAGGTCGTGCGCCGGTGACGGCAGCAGGCCGGCGTCGCGCAGCGCGTCGACGAACGTCGCGACGGGGGCGCCGTCGTCGTCGGTGTGGACGCCGCGCAGCTGGACGTTGGCGCGCGACGTCAGGTGCAGGTACCCGTCGGCGTGCACCTCGGCGAGCTCGGCGAGCGCCTCGAGCTGGGCGACCGAGAGCCGTCCGCCGGGAAGCCGGAGGCGCACGAGGGCGCCGTCGTCGGCGGGCCAGGGTCGGAGCACGCCCGGGCACCGGTCGGTCCTCGTCCGCAGCACGTCGTCATGGTCGCACAGCCGTTCGAGGCCTCCCGGCGTGCTCCTCGGCGGCCCGGGCGGGGTGCGGTCTACCGTGGCGGCATGACCTCCAGCGCCACCACGGCACGACCCCGTCTCACGTGGGGTGGCGCGCCGGTCAACACCGCGGCCAACTACATCACCGGCGTGCGCACCGTCGCCGCGATCACCATCGGCTTCGCCGGGATCATGCAGGAGTCGTGGGTGCTGCTCGCGGTCGCCTACGCGGTGTACTGGGTGGGCGACTCGCTCGACGGCAACGTCGCCCGCTGGTTCGGGCACGAGACGCGCCTCGGCGCCGTCTTCGACATCCTCAGCGACCGCGCGTGCTGCGCCGTGCTGATCTCCGGCCTGCTGATGCTGCGGCCCGAGCTCGCGCCCGCGCTGCTCATCTACTTCCTGCAGTTCATGGTGCTCGACTCGGTGCTGTCGCTGTGCTTCCTGCGCTGGCCGATCGTCAGCCCGAACTACTTCTACGAGGTCGACCGCACCATCTGGCGCTGGAACTGGTCGGTGCCGATCAAGACGATCAACACGATGGCGCTCGTGCTGGCCGTCGCCGCGGGCTCGCTGCCCGTCGCGCTGGCCATCGCGATCGTCCAGCTCGCGATCAAGATCTGGACGGCCCGGGCGGTGCTGCGGCTCGTCACCGCCGAGGACGCCGCGGCCGCGTAGACCGTGCTGGAGTGGCTCGGCGTCGTCGCGGCGTCCGTCGGCACCGGTGTGCTGTCGGCGCTGGTGCCCGTCGTCAACGCCGAGGCCGCGCTGGCCGTGACGGCCGCCGCGTCGCCCGCCGCGCTGGCCTACGTCGCCGCGGTGTTCGTCGGCGTGGGGCAGACCATCGGCAAGATCATCCTGTTCGAGGCCGCGCGCCGGGGCCGGGAGTGGCGCAAGGACAAGCCGAAGAAGCCCCGCGAGGAGCTGCCCCGCTGGCGACGGAGGCTGGCCGAGTGGAGCGACCGCTGCCTGGCCGCCATGCACGGACGCTGGCGCTCCAACGGCGTCGTCCTGCTGTCGGCGTCCGTCGGCATCCCGCCGCTGCTGGCCGTCGCCGTCCTCGCCGGGGCGGCGCGCAACCGTCGCCTCGACTTCGCGATCTGCTGCCTGGTGGGCCGCATCGCCCGCTTCCTGGTGGTCGTCTACCCGTTCGTCCTCGCCCACCGCAGCTGAGTCGTCCCCCTCGTCCCGGGAGTTGTCGGTGCCTCAAGGGGCTGTAGGCCCCTGAGGCACCGACAACTCCTGGGTCGGACGGGGTCAGCCCTGCAGCTCCTGCGGCGACTCGCCCGCGACGGCCTTCTCGAGCAGCGGGGGCAGGCGGTCGGCGACGTACGCAAGGGACAGGGGGGTCATGAAGTAGATGGCGCCGGCGAGGGTCGCGTCGGTGTAGACGGCGCGCTTCTCCGCCACGGCGGGCAGCGACGCGTAGGTCTCCAGCGACCTCAGCGCCGTGAAGTTGTCCTGCTCCTCGGTGGCGAACAGGACGACGTCGGCCTCGATCTCGTCGAGGTTCTCCGCCGAGATCTGCGCCTGCTCACCGGCGGCGGGGGAGTACTCCTCCAGGCCCGCGGTGATGGTGAAGCCCATCATCGTGAGGAAGTCGGTGCTCAGGCCGTTCTGGTAGACGTACAGCACCCCCTCGTACGGCGCGCCCTGGGCGAACGTCGCGGTCTTGCCGTCCCAGTCCGGGTGGGCCTTCGCGATCTCGGCGTACTGCGCCTTCACGTCGGCGACGAGCTTCTCGCCCTCGGCCTTCCTGCCGAGCGCGGTGGCCACCAGGACCGTCTGGTCGTCCCACGGCGAGAAGTACTGCGGGGTGCCCTTGGCGCCGGCGAGGGTCGGCGCGATCGCGGCGAGCTTGTCGTAGTCGGCCTCCTCGAGGCCGCCGTTGACGGCCACGATCAGGTCGGGCTCCAGCGACGCGATCTTCTCGAACTGCAGGCCGTCGGTCTGGCTGAGGACGGTCGGCTTCGCCCCGTCGAGCAGCTCGGTCGCCCAGGGCCAGACCGCATCGGGCTGCTCGCCGTACCACTCGGTCGTGGCGATCGGGACGACGCCGAGCTGCAGCAGGACGTCCTGCTCGGTCAGGCCGGCGACGACGACGCGCCGGGGCTCCGAGGGGATCGTGATGGTGCCGAACTTGTGGGTGATCTCGACGGGGAAGGTGCCGTCGGACGTCGCGGCGGGCGAGGCGTCGTCGGACGAGCCGCTCGCGCCGCACGCGGTGAGCGCGAGGGCGGCGGCACCCGCGAGCAGGGCACGGCGGGACAGGGCGGCGGACGGGGGGACGGGCACGACGGACTCCTGGGCGGTCAGTAAGGGTTGCCTGACCTTACTAGGAGTCGAGGTGTCGCTGTCCAGCCGTCAGCCGAAGACGGTGTCCCGCTGGTCGGGGATGATCCGGCCGTCCAGTCCGCGCACGGGCCCGAGCGAGCCGTCGCGCCTCTCCCGCCCCGTGGTGGAGCAGGGGTAGCGGCCGGGCATCTGCGGCAGCGGCTGGATGAACATCGGCGTGACGAGCCACTTCCCGTCCTGGTTCGCGTACGCCTGGCACATGATCTCGGCGCCGTTGCGGTTGAGGACGACGTGCGCGCGGGTGGCGTCGGCGACCATCGTGACGTCGGTGGACGCGTCGCCCGCCGCGATCACCGGCCGCACCCTCGCCGGGGCCAGACGCAGTGCTGCGCGTCCCTGGATGCCGCGGATCTCCTGGTTGATCCAGCACCGCTTGCCCTCGACGAACGGCATGATCTGGTCGCTGCCGTCGGCGTACCCGCCGCAGCCCAGCAGGTGGCCGACGACCCGGCCGTCCTTCACCTGGGTCCGGATGCCGACGACGTGCTTGCGCGGCACGCCGATGCCAGGTCCCCACACGTCCGCCCAGAGCTCGGGCGACGCCGAGATCACCCACGGCTCGATGCCGGCCCGCTTCAGGGTGCGGACGAGGTCCTTCATCGGCCGGTAGTACCGGGTCCACTTGATCTGGGTGGTGCTGCCGACGCGCCAGGTGTCGCCGACCTTCGCCCGGAGCGCGACGCGTCGCGCGTCCGCGGCGATCTTGCGCACCTGCGCGGGCGTGCGTCCGGCCATCAGCTGAGCCATCCAGGCGTAGCCGGCGTTCATCCGGCGGTGGTCGTAGTCGCCGGCGAACCCGGGCTGACCGCCGGTGGTCTCCTGGTCGAGCCGCATCGAGAGGATCTCGTCGGCGCAGGCCACGGACTGCGCGTCCTTCTTCCCCGTCGACAGCCGCCTGCCCGGCTTCGCGATCGGGCCGCACGCGGTGCGCAGGGCCTTCGCCGCGGCCGGGGTCATCCAGCGGCTGGTGGTGCTCCAGTCCTTGCCGGCGGGCTGGCGCAGCAGCGACCTCCGCAGCAGCCAGAACGTCGTCTGGTCGCTGATGTCGTTCTTCATCATCGTGTTGTCCCAGTCGAAGACCGCGACGGGACGCACCCCGCGTCCCGGCGATCCCTTGCACCTCCCGACGCGGTCGATCACCTTCTGCAGGCGCTTGCCCGTGGTGCCGTACCACTGGTCGGTCAGGCGCAGCTGCGGGCAGCGGGCCGAGGCGCGGGCGGACGACGACGCGCGCGTCGTCGTGCTCGTGGCGCTCGCCGGCAGCGAGGTGGTGGCCACGGCGGTGACGAGCGCCAGGCCGATCGTGGCAGCGGACAGGAGGCGACGGTTCATGGGACCTGGTGACCCTTCGGCAGGCGGGTCGGGCGGGTGCGGCCCGGCCCTGCGACAGTGCCAGGGTGTGACGCAGGTCGCAACTACCCGTTGCCGCCCGACGCGACGAGCCCGTCGCCGAGCGCGGTGCGCCAGTACAGGACCTCGCGGCCCGACCGCCGCCGGACGACGAGCCCGGCGCCGAGGAGGACGCCGAGGTGGCCGCTCGTCGACGCCAGCGACAGGCCGGTGAGGGCGGCGAGCTGGCTCGTGCTGTGCGGCGCGTCGAGGAGCGACAGGACGAGCGCCCGGTTCGCGCCGAGCAACGGCGTGAGGCCGCGGGGGCCGGACGGCGCCACGTCCGCGAGCCGCCCCGCGAGCGGGTAGTAGACGGCATAGGTCGGGGGCTCGCCGTCGTCCCAGCCGACCCACCGGCCGTCGCTGGTCGGCACGAGCAGCAGGCGGGCGCCCTCGGGGAGGGTGCGGGTCGGGCGGTCGTACCGGTTGATCCGGAGCATCCCGCCGCCTTCCCACTCCCGGTCGGGGCCGAGGTCGCGCAGCACCGACGCCCAGCCGTGGCCCGCGAGCTGGGCGGTCCGCGCGACGACGTCGGCGCGCAGCAGCCGTCGCCGTCGCGGCCAGTCGCTCGCGACGGTGTGGTCCCACAGCCACCGGGCGAGCCCGTGCGCCACCCCGCCGAGCCCCGGGCCGTGCAGCGACGCGGGCAGCTCCCGGCGGGTCGTCTCCCGCAGGTCGTCGCGCAGGGCGTCGTCGGAGGTCCCGAGCAGGGGCTCGAGCTCGTCGTCGATCGTCGGGTCGGGGGACGTCGGCGGGCGCGCGAGGTAGTCCGCGATCCATCCCGTGAGCCCCGGCGAGGACGGACGGAAGCTCGACCGGGCGAGGTCGTGCGCCACCGGGTTCTCCTCGAGCCACCCGTCGAAGGCCGCACCGTGCGCCGCGGCGAAGGCGCGCTGCTCGGGACCTCGTGGGTGGGTGAGGGAGGCGAGCGCGCAGACCACCTCGGCGAGCGGGGAGACGGCGAACCGGCTCTGCGCCAGCACGTCGGCCGGCACCTGCCAGTAGCCCATGTTTCGCCTCCACCCGAAACATTAGACGGTGTAAGTCGGCGCGGCCCAGGATCGTCCGGTGAGGACCTACCGCGAGCTGTTCTCGGTGCGTGAGTTCCGCGTGATCTTCGGGTCGACGTCCCTCAACGTGGCCGCGGCGTCGGCGGGCAGCCTGGCCCTGGGCACGCTCGCGTACGCCGAGACCGGGTCGCCGCTGGTCACCGCGTTCGTGATGTTCGGCGGCCCGCTGGTGCGTGTGCTGGCCGCGCCGCTGCTGCTCTCGTTGGCCGACCTGTGGCGTCCGCGCTCGGCGATCACGTTCTCCTCGGCCGTCAACACCGCCGCGTTCGCCGCCCAGGCGATCCCCGGACTCCCGTTCGCCGCGCGGGTCGTGCTGCTGGTGGTGCCGTGGGTGGTCCTGTCGGCGGTCGGCGGCAGCGCCATCGCGCTCGTGGCCGACGTCCTGCCCGACGGGTCGTTCGTGTTCGGCCGGGCGACGCTCAACATCTCGATCGGCGTCATGCAGGTGGTCGGGTTCGCCACGGGCGGGGTCCTGCTGGGCGGGTTGTCGACGAGCGAGCTGTTCCTCGCCGCGGCGGGGTGCGCCGCGCTCGCCGTCGTCCTGGTACGACTCGGTCTGCGCGACCGACCGCCACGCGCCACCGGGCGGGCCGTGCGGCGGAGCCGGGCGGTCAACCGGCTCGTCCTCGGCTCGCCGGTGCTGCGGCCGGTGCTGCTCGCGCTGTGGGTGCCCAACGGCCTCGTCGTCGGCTGCGAGGCACTGATCGTGCCGTACGCCGGCACCGGCGCGGGCTACCTGTTCTCGGCCACCGCGCTCGGCATGCTCACCGGCGACGTCGTGATGGGACGGCTGGTGCCGCCCCACGTCCGTGACCGTCTCGTCGAGCCGGCACGCCTGCTGCTGGCCCTGCCCTGGCTGCTGTTCCTCCTGCAGCCGCCGCTGCCCGTCGCGTGCGGGCTCGCGGCGCTCGCGTCCGTCGGGTACTGCGCCGGCCTGCCGCTGCAGGAGCGGCTGGTGACGCGCACCGCCGCCGACGTCCGCGGTCACGTGCTGGGGCTGAACGGCCTCGGCCTGATGGCGATGCAGGGCGTGGGCGCGCTGCTCGCCGGCGGCGTGGCCACGCTGCTCGGGGCCGACGCGCACGCGGCGGGCCTCGCGATCGGGGTGATGGCCGCGGCGTCCGTCGTCGTCACCGTGTCGCTCGTGCCGGGGCTCCGTCGGAGCCGGCAGGACCAGCCGGTCGTCGTCCACCGCCTGACGACGTAGGCTGCGAGGCACGTCGTGTCCCCAGGAACCCGGTGCGAGTCCGGGGCGGTTCCGCCACTGTGACGCCGTCGCCACCGGCGACGGACCAGCCAGACACTGAACGCGACGTCTCCCACCGTCGACGGGGCGCGAACCCCGGCAAGGAGCACATCGCCCCATGGCACGCATCGCCCTGCTGTCCACGTCCGACACCGACCTGCTGGCCGCCCGCGCCAGCGGCGCCGACTGGCTGCTCGCCAACCCCGGCCGTCCGGGTCACCAGGAGATGGCCGCCGCCATCGAGGCCGCCGACGTCGTCGTCGCCCGCATCCTCGGCACGCCGGACGACCTCTGCTCGGGCTTCGCGCGCATCCGCGCGACCGGCAAGCCGATGGTCGTCGTCGGCGGCGAGCAGCAGCCGTCCGCCGAGCTGATGGAGCAGTCGACGGTGCCGATCGGCGTCGCCGCCGAGGCGCACCGCTACCTGGCCGAGAGCGGCCCGGGCAACCTCGCGCAGCTGCACCGGTTCGTCTCCGACACCGTGCTGCTCACCGGAGAGGGCTTCGACCCGCCGGCCACCATGCCCACCTGGGGCTGGCTCGACCGCCCCGACGTCGACGACGCCGACCGCCGCGCCCGCATCGGCGTGCTGTTCTACCGCGCCCACGCCACCAGCGGCAACGACGCGTTCGCGCACTCCCTGGCCGACGCGATCGACGCGACGGGCGACGCCGTCGGCCTGCCGCTGCACTCGTCCTCGCTGCGCACCGCGAGCCCCGACCTGCTCGAGGCCCTCGGCACGCTCGACGCGCTCGTCGTCACCGTGCTCGCGGCAGGCGGCTCGCGTCCGGCCACCGCCAGCGCCGGCGAGGAGGACGAGGCGTGGGACGTCGGCGCCATGGCCGCGCTCGACATCCCGATCCTGCAGGGCCTGTGCCTGACCTGGTCGCGCGAGGAGTGGGCCGAGTCCGACGACGGCCTCTCGCCGCTCGACTCGGCCAACCAGATCGCCATCCCGGAGTTCGACGGCCGCATCATCACCGTGCCGTTCAGCTTCAAGGAGACCGACGAGGACGGCCTGCCGCACTACGTGGCCGATGCCGAGCGCTGCGAGCGCCTCGCCGGCATCGCCGCCTCGCACGCCCGCCTGCGCAAGGTGCCCGCCTCGGAGCGCAAGGTCGCGCTGATGCTGTCGGCGTACCCCACCAAGCACGCCCGCATCGGCAACGCGGTCGGCCTCGACACCCCCGTCAGCGCCATCCGCCTGATGCGCCGCATGCGCGACGCCGGCTACGACCTCGGCGGCCCCGGCGAGCTGCCCGGCCTCGACCCGCTGCCCGTCGTCGAGGGCGAGGAGCCCGACACGACGTCCGGCAACGCCCTCATCCACGCGCTCATCGCGGCCGGCGGCCAGGACGAGGAGTGGCTGACGCACGCCCAGCTCTCCACGAGCACCGTGCGCATCCCGGCCGCGGACTACCGCCGCTGGATCGCGCACCTGCCCGCCGAGCTGACGGACGCGATGGAGGAGGCCTGGGGCCCCGCCCCCGGCAAGCTCTTCGTCAACGACGACGACGAGATCGTCATCGCGACGCTCCGCGCCGGCAACGTCGTCGTCCTCATCCAGCCGCCCCGCGGCTTCGGCGAGAACCCCGTCGCGATCTACCACGACCCCGACATGGCGCCCTCGCACCACTACCTCGCTGCCTACCGCTGGCTCGAGGAGTCGTTCGGCGCGCACGCCGTCGTGCACCTCGGCAAGCACGGCTCGATGGAGTGGCTGCCGGGCAAGAACGCCGCGCTCTCGGCGTCGTGCGCCACCGACGCCGCCATCGGCGACATGCCGCTGATCTACCCCTTCCTCGTCAACGACCCGGGCGAGGGCGCCCAGGCCAAGCGACGCGCGCACGCCACCGTCGTCGACCACCTGGTGCCGCCCATGGCGCGCGCCGAGACGTACGGCGACATCGCCCGCCTCGAGCAGCTGCTCGACGAGCACGCCAACATCGCCGCGATGGACCCGGCCAAGCTGCCGGCCGTCCGCCAGCAGATCTGGACGCTCATCCAGGCGGCCAAGCTCGACCACGACCTCGGCCTGGACGACCGTCCGCACGACGCCGAGTTCGACGACTTCATCCTGCACATCGACGGCTGGCTCTGCGAGATCAAGGACATGCAGATCCGCGACGGCCTGCACGTGCTCGGCGCCCCGCCCGCGGGCGAGGCGCGCGTCAACCTGGTGCTCGCCATCCTGCGCGCGTCGCAGGTGTGGAGCGGCCAGGCCGGCGCGCTGCCGGGCCTGCGCTCGGCGCTCGGCCTCAAGGAGAACGACACCGGCGAGGGCCTGCACGCCATCGACGCGATCGAGGAGCGGGCCCGCGGCCTCGTCCAGGGCATGGAGGACGCCGGCTGGACGGTGCCCGCCGCGGCCACCGTCGTCGCCGAGCGTCTCGGCCAGGCCGACCCCGTCGTCCAGCAGGTGCTCGAGTTCGCCGCCCGCGAGGTCGTCCCGCGCCTCGAGCGCACCACCGACGAGCTCGACAACGTGCTGCACGCTCTCGACGGCGGCTTCATCCCCGCCGGCCCCTCCGGGTCGCCGCTGCGCGGCCTGGTCAACGTGCTGCCGACGGGTCGCAACTTCTACACCGTCGACCCCAAGGCCGTGCCGTCGCGCCTGGCCTACGACACCGGCGCGGCCATGGCCGCCTCGCTCGTGCAGCGCTTCGTCGAGGAGACCGGCGCCCACCCGCGCTCGGTGGGCCTGTCGGTCTGGGGCACCTCGGCGATGCGCACCAGCGGCGACGACGTCGGCGAGGTGCTGGCGCTGCTCGGCGTCCAGCCGGTCTGGGACGAGGCGTCGCGACGCGTCACCGACCTGCAGGTGGTGCCGCTGGAGGACCTCGGTCGTCCGCGCATCGACGTCACCGTGCGCATCTCGGGCTTCTTCCGCGACGCGTTCCCGCACGTCGTCACGATGCTCGACGACGCGGTGCGGCTCGTCGCGTCGCTCGACGAGCCCGAGGACCAGAACTACGTCCGCGCCCACGCGCAGGCCGACCTCGCCGAGCACGGCGACGAGCGCCGCGCCACCACCCGCGTCTTCGGGTCAAAGCCCGGCGCGTACGGCGCGGGCATCCTGCCGCTGATGGAGTCGGGCAACTGGCGCGACGACGCCGACCTCGCCGAGGTCTACACGGCGTGGGGCGGCTTCGCGTACGGCCGCGACCTCGACGGCGTCGCCGCGTCGGACGACATGCGCTCGAACTACCGGCGGATCGCGGTGGCGGCCAAGAACACCGACACCCGTGAGCACGACATCATCGACTCCGACGACTACTTCCAGTACCACGGCGGCATGGTCGCCACGGTGCGCGCGCTGACGGGCACCGCGCCCAAGGCGTACATCGGCGACTCGACCACCCCGGACGCGGTGCGCACCCGCACGCTGGAGCAGGAGACGTCGCGCATCTTCCGCGCCCGCGTGGTCAACCCGCGCTGGATCGCCGCCATGCGCAAGCACGGCTACAAGGGCGCGTTCGAGCTGGCCGCGACCGTCGACTACATGTTCGGCTACGACGCCACCACCGGCGTCGTCGGCGACCACATGTACGAGCAGCTCGCGCAGACGTACGCGCTGGACGAGACCAACCAGGCGTTCCTGCGGCACGCGAACCCGTGGGCGCTGCGCGGCATGATCGAGCGCCTCACCGAGGCCGCCGACCGCGGCCTGTGGGCCGAGCCGGAGCCCGAGACGATGTCGCAGCTGCAGCAGCTGTACCTCGACGTCGAGGGCGATCTCGAGGACCGCGACGAGCAGTGAGCCCGGTCCGCCGCAGGGTCCGGGTGGTCGGCATCGGTGCCGGCCACCCCGACCAGGTGACCATCGAGGCGGTGAGCGCGCTCGACGAGGTCGACGTGTTCGTGGTCGCCGACAAGCGCCGCGGTGACGGCGGCGCCACCGACGACCTCGTCGCGCTGCGCGAGGAGGTGCTGCGCCGCCACGTCACCCACCCGCACCGGGTGACGTACGTCGAGGACCCGAAGCGCGACCGCTCGACGCGCGTCGACGACGACCCCGCCGCCTACGAGCGCGCCGTCGCCGAGTGGCACGAGGCCCGTGTGGAGGCGTACGAGCGGGTGCTCGCCGACGACGTGGCCGACGGCGAGACCGTCGGCTTCCTGGTGTGGGGCGACCCGGCCTTCTACGACTCGACGATCCGCATCGTCGGCCGGATGGCCGAGCGCGGCCACGTCGTGCCCGACTGGGACGTGGTGCCCGGCATCAGCGCCCTGCAGCTGCTCGCCGCGCGTCACCGGATCGTCCTCAACGACGTGGGCGCGCCGCTGACCGTCACGACGGGCCGTCAGCTGATGGCCGAGGTGGACGCCGGACGCGAGGCCATCCTGGTCGTCCTCAACCGCGACTTCTCCGCCGCCGCGCTGCTCGACGAAGCGCACGGCGAGTGGGACCTGTGGTGGGGCGCCAACCTCGGCACCCCCGGTGAGGCCCTGGTCGCCGGCCCGCTGGCCGAGGTGGCCGACGAGGTGGTCGCCGAGCGCGACCGCGTCAAGGCCCGGCACGGCTGGGTGATGGACACCTACCTCCTGCGCCGCCGCGGCTGAGCCTGCGCGGAGCGCCACAGCGACCACACTCACGTCCGTCTCGGTCGGTACCTCCTGCTGGTCCTCGGTCTCCGGTACGGGTCGAGGCGCGCGGGTGGGACGAACGCCGGCCGTCTGTCGTCGGTGTCGAAGGTGATCGACCACCCGTCGTCGTGCACCGTCCGATGATGGAACGGGCACAGCAGGACCCCGTCGTCCAGGTCCGTGCTGCCGCCGTGTGACCAGGGTTCTCTGGCGTGGTGGGCTTCTGTCCACGAGGGTAGTCGGTCGCATTCGGGGAACGCGCAGCCGCCGTCGCGGTGGGCCAGGGCGATCCGTTGGGCCCGGTTGAACAGTCTCTGGGTGCGGCCCAGGTCGAGCGGGAGGGACGCACCGCCGAGGACCTGGGGAATGATCCCGGCCCGGCAGGCGGCGCGGCGGACCTCGCCGGCTGACATGCGCTGCCCGGTGGACGTCGTCCCGACCCCCACGCCTTCGACGAGGGTGTCGAGGTCGATGTTGACGGTGACGACGAGCCCGGACCCACCGGAGTCGGGGAGGCCGTCGGTGGGCAGGTGCTCGACCAGCGCCACGAACGCCCTGCCCTGGCGCTGGGAGTACGTGAGGTCCTCGGCGGCCTGCCCGTGGTCGAGGTGCCGGCGGCGTGGGGCGGTGAACCGGTCGAGGGCGTGCTTGAGCATCCCGGCCTGGGCCTCGGGGAGGCGGAATCCTCCGGTCCAGGTGCTGTCGGCCTGGTCCTGCATCCAGAGCTCGGTGCGCGCGTACGCGATGCGTTCGCGGTCGCGGACGATCCGGCCCTCGTCGGCGTCGACCTCGGGGGCGGGCTTGAAGACGTCGGTGATCCGGTCGGCGCGGTGTTGCAGGTCCCGCATGGTCAGCGTCCTGGCGTCGTCGATGAGGGCCTGCTCGCACTTCTGGCGGGTGGCCGCGGGCACGTCGTCGGGGAGCCGGGTGACGGTGCGGGCGATGAGCCTGGCCTGCTCCTTGGTCACCTGACCCTTGGCGAGGGCGTTCTCGGTGGTGCTGGCCTTCTCGAGATCCTCGCCCAGGTGGACGTCGCGGGCGGCGGCGCTCCGGTCGCCGCCGAACTGGCTCGCGAGCAGCGATCCGGTGGACGTGGCGCCGGCCTTCTCCGCCGCACCCGAGTGGTGGACGGCCCGGGTGGCCGCGGTGGCGTGTGCCGACACCTGCGCGCCGACCCGGTTCCACCGGGCCGCGAGCTGCGTCGCGTCCTCGACCGACAGCCCGTCGTAGACCGACAGGTCACCGTCGGCGAGGGCGCTCTCGACCGCCGCGAGCACCGCGAACGCGGGGTGCTCGGTGAGCGGGAGAGCGGCGACCGTCATGGACTCATTTTACGGCAGTCGAACACGTGTTCGCAACGGTGTGGACGCGGAGCGGGCTTTGTGGACGTCGAGCGACGTGGTGGCCGGGCTCGTCCACAGAATCGGCAGTGTGACCCGTTCGGATTCACTATCGTTCCGCCATGTCCACCGTGGCCGAGTCGCCGACCGGGCGCGTCGACGAGGTCGCTCGCCTCGTGAGCGTCCGACGGATGCTGCTGCTGAGTCTCGCGTGCAGCGTCGCGGTGTCCGGTGTCGCGATCGTGACGGACGAGGGTGGCGTGGGTGGGGACCTGGCGCTCGCCGCGCTGCTGCTCTGGCTCGTCTATCGCTTCAACAGCCGGGTCGCGCGGGGCTTCGCCTTCATCCCCGCCGCCACCTGGGCCGTCGCGTTCACCATCGGGTCGTGGTTCGAGCCCGACCTGCGGTCCGCCCTGGTGACGGGCCTCCTCGCCGTCCTCTTCGCCGGCCAGGCGATCCCGCTCGTGACGCCGGTCGTCCGCGACCACGTCCAGCTCCACCGCCCGCCCGAACGGCCCCGGCGGCCCGCGCGGCTCGCCTTCGAGCGTGGACGCTTCGACGCCCCGCCGGACGAGCGCGACCACCACCGACGAGTCTGAGCTAGACCCGCTCGGACGCCCGCCGCGTCAGGACGAGCGGGCCGTCGTCGGTGATGGCGACGGTGTGCTCGCTGTGGGAGGCGCGGGACCCGTCGGCCGAGCGGAGCGTCCAGCCGTCGGCGTCGACGTACAGCTCGTCGGTCGTGCGCATGAACCACGGCTCGAGGGCGATGGTGAGCCCCGGCTTGAGGCGCAGCCCCCGTCCGGGGCGGCCGTGGTTGGCGACGTGGGGGTCCTCGTGCATCGTGCGACCGATGCCGTGGCCGCCGAAGTCCCCGTTGGGCCGGTAGCCGTGCTCGGTCGCGACCGCCTCGATGGCCGCCGACACGTCGCCCATCCGGTTGCCGGCCACCGCCGCCCCGATGGCGGCCTCGAGGGCCACCTGGGTCGCGCGCACGAGCCGGGCGTCGGCCTCGTCGGGCGTGCCCACGACGACGGTCAGGGCCGAGTCGGCCGCCCAGCCGTCGATCAGCACGGCGAGGTCGAGGCTCAGCACGTCGCCGTCGCGCAGCACGTAGTCGTGGGGCAGTCCGTGGAGGGCGGCGTCGTTGACCGACGTGCACAGGACGTTGCGGAACGGCCCGCGCCCGAACGAGGGGCTGTAGTCCCAGTAGCAGGACGTCGCGCCGCGGGACGCGATCAGGTCGCGGGCCTCGTGCTCGAGGTCCAGCAGGTTCACCCCGACGCCCGCCGACGACGCCAGCTGCTCCAGCACCTCGCCGACGAAGGTGCCGGTGACGTGCATCTGCTCGATCTGCGCGGGGGTCTTCATGTCGATCACGGTATGAAAATACCAGGGCTCGGCTAGAGTGCGCACATGGTCCGCGTCCCCCTCACCCCCGAGCAGCTCGAGGCCGGCCGCCGCCTGGGCGCAGCCATCCGCGAGGCCCGCGGCCCGCGTCCGCAGGCCGACGTGGCGAGCGGCGCCGGCATCTCGCCGGAGACCCTGCGCAAGATCGAGACCGGTCGGCTGCCGTCCCCCTCGTTCGGGGTGGTGGTGAGGCTCAGCGAGTCGCTGGGCTGCGACCTGCGCGTGCTCGCCGACGCCTGGACCGCCCCGCCGCTCGCGGCCGTCCACCGCCGCGCCGGGTAGGGAGCAGGCGTGCGCGTCGCACTGGTCTCCGACACCCATGCCCCGCGGTTCTGGAAGGGCGTGCCCGACCGGGTGGCCGCGGCGCTCGACGGCGTCGACGTGATCCTGCACGCCGGCGACGTGTGCCGGCCGTCCGTCCTCGACGAGCTGACGGCGTTCGCGCCCGTGCACGTCGTGCTGGGCAACAACGACGGGCCCGACGTGGCCGCGTGGGGCGCGCCGGAGCGGCTCGAGCTGGACGTCGGCGGCGTGGCGTTCGCGATGGTGCACGACAGCGGCCCGAAGCAGGGACGCCTCGCGCGGCTGCGCCGGTGGTTCCCGTCCGCCGACGTGGTGGTGTTCGGCCACTCGCACGTCCCGTGGGACGAGACCGCACCCGACGGCTTCCGCGTGCTGAACCCCGGCTCGCCCACCGACAAGCGTCGCCAGGCGCACGGCACGCTGATGCTGCTGGAGGTCGACGGCGGCGCGCTCACGTCCGTCGAGCTCGTCGAGGTGTCCTAGCCCGCGCGACGTGCGTCACGAGTCGCGCCGGTGTGCCACGACAGGCAACCGGCACGTCATCGGACCGTCCTAGCCTGGTCCGGTGAGCACCCCCACCGCGTCACCGGACGCCGTCACCGTGTCGATCACCCGTCACGTCGACCCCGCGCACGTCGACCAGATGGTGGCGTGGGTGCGGGCCGGCTCGTCCCTGGCCGAGCGGTTCCCCGGGTTCCTCGGCACCGGCTGGGTGCGCCCCGGCGCGGACTCCGACGAGTGGCACATGCTCTACCGCTTCGCCGACGGCGACAGCCTCGCCGCGTGGGAGGCCTCGGACCAGCGCCGGTGGTGGCTCGACTCCGCGCAGGGGCTCGTGGGGGAGTCGCGGCTCGAGCGCCGCACGGGCATCGAGGGCTGGTTCGACCCGCCGCGCGAGCACGACGTCGAGGACCTGCGTCCGGCGCCCGTCCCGCCGCCCCGCTGGAAGCAGGCGGTGGTCATCTGGCTCGCGTTCTTCCCGCTCAGCCTGGCCCTCGGCGAGCTGCTGCTGCTCACCGGGCTGCAGGTGGGCGTGGTCGTCCGGACGTTCGTCACCACCCTGGTCGCGACGCCGATCATGACGTACGTCCTGCTGCCCCGGATGACCAAGGCGTTCGAGTGGTGGCTGCACGGCCGCCCGGCCCCGTGGCGGCGCTGACCGTCCTCTACAGCCGGCTCGCGGTGCCCGTCACCCTCACCCGGGTGGACGCGGGGACGAGGTCGACCAGGAGCCGGCTGGGTCGGCCCATGTCGTGGCCCTGGAGCACGGTGACCTGCCGCTCGGGGGTCGCCAGACCCAGCGCGCGGAGGTAGCCGCCGAACGCCGCGGCCGCGGCACCCGTCGCCGGGTCCTCGACGACGCCGCCGGGCGGGAACGGGTCGCGGGCGTGGAACCTGGTCGCGTCCTCGCGCCACACCAGGTGCACGGTGGTCCACGCGCGTGCGGTCATCAGCGCGTCGAGGCCCTCGTAGTCGTAGTCGAGGGCGCGCAGCGTCGAGCGGTCGCGGACGCCCAGCACGAGGTGGTCGTTGCCGGCGTGCGAGACGTGCGGTGGGAGCGCCGGGTCGAGGTCGTCCTGCGTCCAGCCGAGGGCCGACAGGGCGGGAGCGAGCTCGTCGTCGCGCGCGGGCCGCGTGCGCGTGGGCGCACTGGTGAGCGTCGCGGTGAGGACGCCGTCGACGTCACTGGTGTCGACCGCGATGGGGCCTGCCGCCGTCGCCAGCTCGAAGCGTCCCGCGCCGTGCCGTTGCGCCAGCGCGACGCCCGTCGCGACCGTGGCGTGGCCGCAGAACGCCACCTCGGCGAGCGGGCTGAAGTACCGGACGTCGAGGTCGCGGTCGCCGCGGCGGCCGACGACGAACGCCGTCTCGGAGTGCCCGAGACGGGCGGCGACCGCCAGCATCTCGGCGTCCGTCGCACCCTCGGCGCCGAGCACGACGCCGGCGGGGTTGCCGCCCGTGCCGTCCAGGGTGAAGGCGGCGTACTCGAGCGCCTGGTCCACGTCGTGCTCCTCGCGTCTCACGGGCCTCCCATGATGCCCCCGGCGCACGAGCGGGCCGGTAGCCTCGCGGCCATGAGCACGACCTACTCCTCCGACCCCGTCCAGCTCGCCGGCCAGCTCAAGGGCGACGGCGTCGTCGGCGTGACGATCGGCTGGGTCGACAACAACGGCATCGTCCGCTCGCGCACCGTGCCCGTCGACGAGCTGCCCGCCGCGGCGCGTCGCGGCGTCGGCGTCACCGCCGTGTTCGCGGTCTTCGACTCCCACGACGGCATCACGTTCGCGCACGAGGGCCTGTCGACGCCGTCCGGCGACGCCCGTCTGGTGCCCGTGCTGGACCACCCGGTGGCGCTCGCCGGCCAGCGCGGCTTCGCGTGGGTGCCCGGGCGTCAGCTCGACGCCGACGGCGGCACCTGGCCGTACGACCAGCGCGCGGTGCTCGAGCGCCAGGTGGCCCGCGCCGCCGAGCGTGGGTTCGAGGTGCGCGCCGGGTACGAGGTCGAGTTCGTGCTGAGCCGCGCCGACGCCGGCGACGAGTACGTGCGCGCCCACGGCGGCCCGGCGTACGGGCCCAACGCGCTGCGCGACGTCGACGAGTTCGCACGCCAGCTGCTCGTCGACCTCGCCGCGAACGGCGTCGCGATCGGCCAGCTGCACGCCGAGTACGGGCAGTCGCAGGTGGAGATCGCGCTGTCGCCGCTCGACGCGGTGGGCGCCGCCGACGCGCAGGTGCTCGCGCGCCAGACCATCCACGCCGCCGCCCGGGCGCACGGGCTGCGGGCGAGCTTCGCGCCCGTCGTCACCACCGACAACGCCGGCAACGGCTGGCACCTGCACACGTCGCTGTTCGCGGGCGGGAGGAACGCGCTCACCGGCGACGGCCCGCACGGCCTGTCCGACGTCGGCCGCGGCTACCTCGCCGGTCTGCTGCGCGAGCTGCCCGGCATCGTCGCGATCACCGCACCGAGTACCGGGTCGCTCGTGCGTCGCCGTCCCGGCTTCTGGGCCGGCGCGTTCGGGTGCTGGGGTGTGCAGAACCGCGAGGCGGCGCTGCGGCTCGTCCCCGCCTCTTCGCTGCTCGGCCCCGACGTCACCAACGTCGAGCTCAAGCCGTCCGACGCGTCGGCCAACCCGTACCTCTCACTGGCCGTGGTGATCGCCGCGGGCCTGGCCGGCATCGACGACGACGCGCCGCTGCCCGACCCCGTCCAGGAGGACGTCGGCGGCTGGGACGACGACCGCCGCGACCAGCACGGCGTCGTCCCGCTCGCCACCACGCACGAGGAGCAGCTGGCGCACCTCACGGGCAGCGCGCTCGTCCGCGAGGTGCTCGGCGACGACCTGCTCGGCGCGTTCGTCGCCGTGCGCGAGGCCGACGCCGCGTGGGCGGTCGACCGCACGCACGACGAGGTCGTCGCCTCCACCCGGTGGCTGTACTGAGCGCGTCCGACCCCTTCGCCGGGGTCCAGCACCTCTCGCGCACCACCGCGGTGCTCGCCGCGCAGGGCGCCGACCTGCCGCAGCCCGACCAGCTCTGCGGACCGTTCGCTGCCCACGCGGCGCTCCACGGCGTCGGGCTCGCGTCCGTCCCGAGCCTGCACGACCTCGCGCTCGCCGCCGGCACGCACGTCTGGCCGCACGACGAGCCCGAGGCCCGTCCCCCCGGCGTCGCCGCGCGCACCGACGGCTGGGACGGACTGCCGCGGGCCGCCACGCCGGATGCCGCGGGCACCGACGCGGCGTCGCTGGCCGCCGGCGTCGAGCGCGCGACGTCCGACGCGGTGGCGGCGGTGGGTGCGTCCGGGCCGTGGACGCCCTCGACCGTCGAGGCGCTGCTCACGGCCGTGCGCGACGCGCCGTTCACCGTCGGCGTGGTGGCCAACCTCCGCACCGGCCCGGTCAGCGGCGGGCTGTGGGACGTCGGGCACTTCGTGGTGCTGTGGGGCGTCGACCCCGCGGTGGGCCAGGTGGCCGTCGCGGACTCGTACGCGGGGCTCGGCGAGCAGGGGCGCTACCTGGCGTCCCTCGACGACCTCGCCGCGGCGCTTCCCGGCCGCGGCGTGCTGCTGCTCGTCGCGTCCGAGCGGCGGAGCGAGGCGACGGACCTCGTCGCGTCCGCCGGCCTCGAGCCCGGCCTCTGGGCCACCTGACCGCCCGAGTTGTCGGTGCGTCGTGATCCCGGGGCATCACCAGGCACCGACAGGTCAACGGATCGTCAGGACGACCTTGCCGGTGGCGCGGCGCTCGTCGATCTCGGTGAGCGCGGCGACGGCGTCGTCGAGCCCGAACGTGGCGCCGACCGGCGGGTCGAGCACGCCGGAGGCGACGTGCGGGAGGATCGCGTCCCACTGGCCGCGCACGTAGCCGGGCCGCGCCAGGACGTAGGCGCCCCAGCCGACGCCGACGACGTCGAGGTTGTTGAGCAGCAGCCGGTTGACCTTGACCTCGGGGATCGAGCCCGCGGTGAAGCCGACGACGAGCAGCCGGCCGTCCTCGGCCAGGCTGCGCAGGGAGTCGGTGAAGCGGTCGCCGCCCACGGGGTCGACGACGAGGTCGACGCCGCGTCCGTCCGTGCGCTCCTTGACCGCGTCCTTGAAGCCGTCGGCGAGGACGTACCCGTCGGCTCCGGCCGCCACCGCGTACTCGCCCTTGGCGTCGGTGGACGCGACCGCGACGACGTCGCCGGCCCCGAACGCCTTGGCCACCTGGATGGACGCCGTGCCGACGCCGCCGGCCGCGCCGTGGACCAGGACCGTCTCGCCCTGGGCGATGCGTCCGCGCGCGACGAGCGCGAAGTGCGCCGTCAGGTAGTTGAGCGGCAGGGCGGCCGCCTTCTCGAACGAGAGCCCGTCGGGCAGCGGCAGCACCAGGCCGGGGTCGGCGACGACCTGCTCGCCGAAGCCCCCGAGCATGCTCATCGCGGCGACGCGGTCGCCGGCGGTCAGCCCGGACCCGTCGGGTGCGGACACGACGACGCCCGCCACCTCGCTGCCCGGGACGAACGGGGGGTCGGGCTTGATCTGGTAGCGCCCCCGCGTCTGCAGCACCTCGGGGAACGACACCCCCGCGGCGTGCACATCGATCAGCACCTGCTCGGCGGTGGGCGTCGGGGCGTCGACGTCGGTGACGGTGACGGCCGCGGGGCCGTCGAGGGTCGTGATCTGGGCGGCTCGCATGCGCCTCACCCTAGGTGCCCCGCCGTCTCCC